>JBBIQZ010000025.1:5325-8915 GCA_037442065.1 bacterium
GCAGAAGAGTTGGTTTAAAGATTTGATCAAGAGTTATAAAGATGACGAAGAATCGGTTTATAATACCTGGTTTATCGATCCAGAAAGGATTAAATATTTTGGTGCGATAAGACGGGGTGTTCAAAAAGTCGTTTCTGATATTAAAGAAAAAAAATTTCCAAACGATCTAAAGGATTCTTCTCTAGAAGTGGTTGTGGAGGCCATTTCTGAACAAAAGCAGATTTTTGCCGGTTCTGCACATCCTTGGTTTTGGAAACCAAAGTTAAGGATTCCCGATATTTACGAAGATCAAAACAATAAAAGAGAATTTGGTGAATGTTTGGAAACTTGTTTAAAAACCTCTAATGAAAAGAACTTATTAGACGCTTTAAACGATTTATCTTCTCAAAATATAAAAGGTCTTGGACCCGCGTTAAGCAATATTTTATATTTCTTGCACCCAACTTTATTCCCGGCTTTTAATACATCTATAGTTAATGGTTTTAATATTGTTACAGGGTTTAATGTAAAACTTGGTGATTGGAATCAATATTTCTTCTTGCGAGAAAAAATCTTAGCAATCAACGATTTTTGGAAAGGTGAGTTATCAAAAGATATAGGAGTTATAGTGGGTTTATTTTTTGAGATCGGTATCGGTAGGCAAAAGGTTCCAACTGAAATGTTAGCTGGAAGAAACTTGAAATTAAGTAAAGAGATTATATCAAGGATTGTAAAGAAAAGACGTGAGTAAGTTGAGAATCAAGATAAGGAAGAAAAAAGTCATACTGAAATACAATACAATTTAATCAAATTAGGCAAATCCTTAGGTTATGACGTTTGTGTGGCAAATAATGATAATTCCAAAGAATTTAACAACGAAAAATTTTCTTTTTTAACTATTCGCAAATTGCCTAGCTTAACCAAAAATGAACACGATCAACAAACCCTCGAATTAATTGATGCTATATGGTTAAAAGACAAGAAGATTGTTTGTGCTTTCGAAATTGAACATTCAACGTCAATCTATTCTGGCGCTCTTCGTCTATTCGATTTGGCCAATATAACTAAAGACAAAGTGCAATTATTTTTGGTAGCTCCAGATCGAAGAGAGGGGGAAATCCAACAAATTCTAAAGAGACCAACTTTTATGGAGGAAATTGCGAAATACAAACCTAAATATATGCTTTATAATGAATTTTGTGCTTGTTTTAAGCAAATTGGGCGATTTTCTTCGGACTGGAGAGGACTGGATAAAATTGCTATTAAATTTTAAAATAAATCCATGAAGTTAGTTGCTGACTTACATCTTCACTCAAAATATTCTCGGGCGACCTCAAAAGAAATGAATTTAGAAGTTATGTCTTTGTGGTCTAAGTTTAAGGGGATTGACATTTTAGGAACTGGAGACTTTACTCATCCTTTGTGGTTTGGCGAGTTGGAACAAAAGCTTATCGAAAAAGAAAAAGGATTTTTTAAATTAAAGGGCTCTAAAGAAAACGTTTATTTCGTTTTGTCTGCCGAAATAAGCTGCATTTATTCAAAGGGCGGTCGGATTAGAAAAATTCATTTAGTTTTATTAGCGCCTTCGCTGGAAGTAGTAAGAAAAATAAACAATTCTTTAGCCGGTAGGGGAAACTTATTTTCTGATGGCCGACCAATTTTAGGGATAGACGCCAAAGAACTTTGTAAAATTGTTTTGGATATTTCCTCGGAAGTTATTATTATTCCGGCTCATATTTGGACACCGTGGTTTTCTTTATTCGGCGCTAATTCCGGATTTGATTCGGTTGAAGAATGTTTTGAAGAATTAACAGATAATATTTTTGCTGTTGAAACGGGGCTTTCTTCTGATCCACAAATGAATTGGCGATTGTCTAATCTTGATAAAATGGCAATAATTTCTAATTCCGACGCTCATTCTCCTTCCAAGCTTGGCAGGGAAGCGACTGTTTTTGATATGGAGCCAAACTTTAATTCCTTAAGAAGGGCTTTAGAAAGTCCCAAAGAAGGCAGTGAAATTTTATATACCATTGAGTTTTATCCGGAAGAAGGAAAATATCATTACACCGGCCACCGGAATTGCAATGTTGTTCAGTCGCCCGAAGAAACAAAGAAATCAGGCGCCACTTGTCCTACTTGCGGCAAAAAGCTAACCGTCGGCGTGATGTACAGAGTAGAACAACTAGCCGACAGGCCGACCGATTTTAAAGACTCTAAAAGGCCGTCTTTTAAAAGCCTAGTTCCGCTTTTAGAAATTATTGCCGAAAGCCAAGAAGTTTTAGTCAGTTCTAAAAAAGTGCAAAGCGAATATTTAAAATTGGTTTCTCGGTTTAAAAGCGAATTTAATATGTTGCTAGATGAACCTTTAGAAAATATCGCTAAAGAAAACCAAAAGCTTGCCGAGGGTATTAAAAAAATGCGGGAAGGAAATATCAATATCTCCCCGGGCTATGACGGAGTTTTTGGCACGGTAAAAATATGGCAGGAAGCCGAACAAGCTAAGCAAAAACAATCAAGTTTGTTTTAAGGAACTGGTTGACAAACCCTTGTTCGTTTGTTTAAGATAGTAAAAAGCTCTAAATTTTCTGCAAAAGGATGGGTTGGAGGTTTTGTGGACAGTAACGAAGGCTTAACCTTTGATGACGTGCTTCTTTTACCGCAATATTCAGAGGTTTTACCAGCCGAGACAATTCTTGAAACATACATTACTAAGGATATAAAACTAAATATACCTTTGTTAAGTGCGGCCATGGATACGGTTACCGAATCTAAGATGGCGATTGCCTTAGCTCAGTTAGGCGGGATGGGAGTAATTCATCGCGCTTTTTCTATAGACGAACAAGTAGATGAAGTTAAAAAAGTTAAAAATTATAAAGGCACTTTTTATGCTAATTCTTCGAATGACAATGAGGGAAGATTAATAGCTGCTGCCGCTGTTGGCGTGGGCGAAGATTCTAATAAAAGAATAAAAGGCTTGGTTGAAGTGGGTGTTGATATTTTAGTAGTCGATACGGCGCACGGCCATTCAAAAATGGTTCTGGATAAAGTTAAAGAAATAAAGCAAAAATATGAGGAAGTGAATGTAATAGCCGGGAATATAGGAACTTTTGATGCCGCTAGAGATTTAATAAGAATGGGAGCAGATGGAGTAAAAGTCGGTGTTGGTCCGGGATCCATTTGCACGACAAGAATCGTTTCCGGCGTTGGCGTTCCTCAAATAACAGCAATTCTAGAAGTGTCGCGTGCTTGTAAAAGAGAAGGTATTCCAGTAATCGCCGACGGAGGTATAAGATTTTCTGGAGACATTACAAAGGCAATTGCTGCGGGTGCTTCGGCCGTGATGATAGGCAGCTTATTTGCCGGAACAGACGAGACTCCGGGAGAAATTTTCGGCGGAGACGGACAATTTAAAACTTACAGAGGGATGGGGTCTTTAGGCGTTATGTCGAAAAATGGCGGAGATCGATATTTCCAAAAGACAAACGATTCTAAAAAAATAATTCCAGAAGGAATAGAAGGAAAAACAGCATACAAAGGGCCTGTTTCGGATGTTGCCTATCAATTACTCGGAGGATTAAGGTCGGGAATGGGTTACTCTGGGGCTAAAACGA
>JBBIQZ010000026.1:0-8857 GCA_037442065.1 bacterium
TTAAACCACATGCTCCACCGCTTGTGCGGGCCCCCGTCAATTCCTTTGAGTTTTAGCCTTGCGGCCGTACTCCCCAGGCGGGGTACTTAACGCGTTAGCTTCGACACGGATCGGGTCGATACGATCGATGTCTAGTACCCATCGTTTACGGCGTGGACTACCGGGGTATCTAATCCCGTTCGCTACCCACGCTTTCGCATCTGAGCGTCAGAACAAGACCAGCAAACTGCTTTCGCCTTTGGCGTTCCCTACAGTATCTACGGATTTTACCCCTACTCTGTAGGTTCCATTTGCCTCTCCTTGTCTCTATCCCGATGGTTTTCTTGACATTCCTTCAGTTAAGCCAAAGTCTTTAATCAAGAACCTATCAGGCCGCCTACATGCGCTTTACGCCCAATAAATCCGGACAACGCTTGCCCCCTACGTATTACCGCGGCTGCTGGCACGTAGTTAGCCGGAGCTTATTCTTAAGGTACCGTCAGACTTCGTCCCTTAAAAAAGAAGTTTACAACCCGAAGGCCTTCATCCTTCACGCGGCGTTGCTGCGTCAGGCTTTCGCCCATTGCGCAATATTCCTCACTGCTGCCTCCCGTAGGAGTATGGGCCGTGTCTCAGTCCCATTGTGGCTGATCATCCTCTCAGACCAGCTACCCGTCTTTGCCTTGGTGAGCCATTACCTCACCAACAAGCTGATAGGACGCAGGCCCCTCTTTGTCCGCCGAAGCTTTACTCCGAAGAGACTATCGGAAATTAGCTCACCTTTCGGTAAGTTATGTCCGAGACAAAGGTAGGTTCCCACGTGTTACTCACCCGTTTGCCACTCCCAGCACATAAGAGCTATCAAAGACCAATTCTTTCTTTTAATCTTCTTAAGCCTTGACCATACTGTTTTAATTTGTTCTCTCTTCTCCTTGCAGATTTTTGGTCTTTGTAAGCTTCATAATAGATTAATTCCCAAGGAATATCACTTTTAGTTGATATTTCCTTTTTTAAATTATGGTCCTTGAGCCGTGTTTTTAAATCTTTTGTATAACCAATATAATATTTGTTGCTTTTCTTACTCTTTATTAGATAGACACAATACATAACTATATTTTAACAGATTTAAAAACAATAGCTCTTATGTGCTGGGCGTTTGACTTGCATGTGTTATGCACGCCGCCAGCGTTTATCCTGAGCCAGGATCAAACTCTCAAAATAGAACGAAATTAGTTTAGGATTACTCCAAAACTAACTTCCAAAAAATTTTTAACTCAAAGTAATTTCTGTTATTTTTTAAGCTGTTAAAGTACCTTGGCCAAATCAAAAAAACTTTCATTTCTTCTTTAGAAATGATTTTTAAAACGGCCTTTTTTCAACTAAATAAATATTAAAACAAACTTAATTTATTGTCAATAGAGATTTCTTTATGCTATTTTTTCTTTGCTTTAGGAAGATATTTCTTGATTAGCAATTCCTTTTTGTAAGCCTTAAGTTCATCTGGAAATCTAAAAAAAGCATAAAATAAAATCACTAAAAGCCAAATTATAAAAGTTAAAAGAATTAAAATAAGCCAGAATCTTCCCGAAAGAAAATACACTCCCTGTACTCTAAAAAACAAGTAAAGAAAACCTAAAATAGAAGTTACCAAAGTTAAATTTTTTATCTTTCTTAAAAGCCTTCTTTTAACTTTATTTTTTTGAAAAATTAAAATTATCCTTAAAATTATGCCTAATAAGAATAGGCTTATAAAAAATATTAAAAATTGCCTAGAAAATAAAAAATTGGCTTCCGGAGAAGTCTCAAATATTCTTTTAACATCTAAAAGTGTTAAGAGGCCAAAATTAGACATAAAAAAGGTCCCAAAGAGCAAAAGCAATTATCATCCCCAATAAAGCTCCGGACAAAACTTCAATCGGCGTATGCCCTAATTTTACTTTTAGGTGATGTTCTTTAAAATCTTTTGCCAAGAATTTATCAATCATTCGATTTAAAACTTTAGCCTGCTTACCCGCTGCCCCTCTTACAACAACTGCGTCATGCATAACAATCAAAGCTAAAGCGGCAGTTACGGCAAAAATTGGAGAAGAAAATCCAGAAGAAAGCCCCACTGCTGTTGCCAAAGAAGAAACAACAGCCGAATGCCCGCTTGGCATTCCTCCGGTGGTAATGAAATTATAAAAGCTGATATCGCCTTCTAAGGCCTTAATAAAAAACTTTAAGGATTGGGTAATAATCCAGGAAACAAAAACTATAACTAAAATTGGGTTAAAAAATATTAAATTCATTTATCATCTTCACCGAAAAAATCAATTTCGGAATCGCAATTAGGACAGATTAACTCTCCGTTTTCATCAATCATTTGAGAGCCGCATTCCGGACACAACGGAACCCCTTCGTCCTCTTTTTCGGTATCAATAGGTTTTCCCTTTTTCTTCATCAAACCCTCTTTTATAAAAATTTAAAGGAATTAATAATGTTTGTTAATTCTTTATCGCTGCCATAATTTATTATTTCTAAGATTTTGGTTTGAGTTTTAGCAACAAAAATAGAGGTAATTGTGCCGGCGTTATCTTTAGTTTGCAGTTTGTAAGCGTCTTTACCTCCAACTTGTAAATCTCCTTTTTGCAAGATAGTAGTATTCTCGCCGATTGCATTTACCGACCAGGCTTTGGGAGTTAATTTTTGGGAATTGGCTTTAATATTTATTACAATTTTTGTCTGATCATTTTTTAATTCGGTTCCGTTTGTCCCAGGATATTTAAAGCTAGTCAAAATTAAGCCCTCTGAATCGGAAGTAACAAACCAAGACGATGGATAAGCAAACGAGTAACCGTTTTTTTCGTCGGTATAAACTTTCCCTTGACTTGAATTTGCAGAAGGAGTTTCCGCTTGAGCTTTTAACTGTTCGTTTTCTACTTTAAGTTTATCATTCTCGTCCTTTGCGCCTTGAAGCTCTTCTTTGATTTTTTTCTTCTCAACCTCAGAAGCTCCCTTCGTATAATAATAAGAAACCAATCCAGAAATTGCAGTGGCCAAAATAACTAAAATTAAACCTACTAAAAATTTTGAACGTCTCTTTTCTCTATACATCATTCTTATTTTATAATTTTCTTTGTTTTAATCAATAGTCGAAAATTCCAGCAAATAAAGTGTCTGAAGACTGCGACAGGCCCTTTACTTGGAACTCCTTTTTGTCTTTATCCTTAAGATAAATTAATTTTTCCCCATCCAAAAAGAAAAGTGAATTTGCGCTGGCGTCATTAGAAATAATCGGGGTTAAAATATTAGAAGAAGACGCTAATGATTCTAAAACATTTGGCAATGAAAGATTTAACTTTACTATTTCATTCTTTGTATCTGCTGTTGAATTAGAAAAGACGGGAGTTTTTAAAAACATAACTTCATCCTCCGAAAGCCAAGAAACTTTATCAAAAGAAAAATTTTTATCTTTAACCAAGATTTCTGTCTTTTTGGTCGCCAGATTGTAAGATTTAAGTAAATAGCCATCCTTGGCCGTGTAATCCTTATAGATAAATGTTTGCCTGGAAGATGAGGGGAAAATATTTTCAATGGCTAAATCAAAATCTTTAGTCTTTTTATAACTAAACAATAAGGCTTTATCTAGCTTGTTGGTTGTTGTATCAAAAGAGGCCTCATAAAATTTAGAACCATTCTTATACAAACTTAATATTTTCCCGTCTCTATATTCCAAGGCTCCCTGAAAGAAATTTCCAATATCTTGCGCTAGATTTTCTTCTTTTTTTGTCTTTAGGTTAAAAGATACCAAATCCCAAATTTGGGTATCTTTATCGGTTGGTTTCTTCTTTTCTTTTAAACGACCTTTAAGATAATAAATTTTGTCTCCAGATAGAACAAAATTTCCAAAGTTTTTGTAGTCGGAAGAATCTATGAATGTTTCTTTGTTTGTGCCCTCGATGTCGGTTTTTACAAACCTAAAAAAGGCTTCGTTATCGGAAAAGTTCTTCTCTTTCTTTTCGGCTAAAATAAAATTTTTGCCGTCGGCCGATGATTGAACCAGAGCATTTTTATTATCTTCGCTCCATTTGCCACCCCTTATGGTCGCATCAAGCTTAATTTCTTTATTTATTACCTTACCATCTTCTAAACTTATAAAATTTAAGAATAATTTTTCTTCATCTGAAGTAACAACAACCAAATTTTTGCCTTTTATTTTATCCGCCGCTTTAACCTCTTCTTTCGGCGTATTGTCTTCTTTGGGTTTTAAAAAATTATCTTTCCAATAAAAATAACCTACGGTTCCACCACCTGCTAAAACCGCAGTTATAAAAGCAGTAAGTAAAACTACCCAAACTGACCGCATCCTCTTTCGAGGCTTCGGAATATTTATTCCTTGCCGAAGCCGAGACCCTTCCGAAACTTTATGCCCCGCGTAGCCTTGGCGTAGTGGGGTATGTGAAGGAGGGTTTTGTTTTAGATTTAACTGTGCAGTCTCTGACGATTCTTCTTTTATTATTTTTATATTTGCCACTTTAAATATTATAAAACAAAACGCTTAAAAATTTAAGCGTTTTGTCGCCATCTGGCCTAATATTATTTTTTTCGTTTTAAAGATGATTTTCGCAAAGGCTTTTTTTCTTTAGCCTTTGATCGACGACCTTTTTCGGCTCGCTTAACTTCCGTTCTTTTAGTCTTTTCAACAACTTTTTTATGAATATCCCGCGGCCTTACCTTTAAACGAGCTTTTTTTACTGCAGTCTTTTCCTTTTCCAGACTAGTTTTCTTTTTTTTCTTAGGAAGCATTTTGGAAGGAATGCCGATTCTGGTTTTAGGAAGAGGAACTTTAACTTTTTCCTTTTTAATTGGAGCGGACGCTTTTTCAACCTCTTTCGAGACCCTTGAATTTACATCTCTTGCAATAGTCGAAGATCCCGACGGAACAGTCGTTAATGTTGAGGCTTTTTCTACTTGCTCGTCGCTTATCTCTTTTTCTAATTTGGATATCTTGACTGAAGCAATGGAAGTAACTTTATCGTCATCATTTAAACGCATTATCCTAACCCCTTGAGTTGCTCTGCCGATTCTGGAAATGGTTGATATAGGAGTTCTTATAACCTGACCTTTCTCGGAAATCACCACTAAATCTTCTTTATCTGTTGTAATAACCCGCATATCAACTATTTGGCCGGTTTTTTTAGTAATGGCGGCGGCTTTAATTCCAGCGCCAGCTCTATGATGTTTGGTAAATAATTCAACCGGCGTTCTTTTGCCATAGCCATTTTCCATAACGACTAAAACTTCGGCATTTTTCTGAACAATGTCCATTCCTTGAACTAAATCGGTTTTAGAAAGTTTGATAGCCCGAACTCCACGAGTGGCCCTTCCCATTGGCCGAGCCTCGGTTTCCGAAAATCTGATTGCTTTCCCTTCTTTAGTAACTAGCAAAACATCATCTTTGCCAGAGGTAATCTTTACCCATTTTAATTCATCGGTTGGATCTAATTTTATGGCTATTAAACCGCTGCGTCTGGCAACCCTAAAATCGTCAATTTTGGTTTTTTTAACCAGTCCTTTTTTAGTCGCCATCAAAAGATAACCTTCTAAACCCTCAAATTTTTCAATGTTTATTAAAGCTGTAACTTTTTCTTCGGGCGCTAATTGGATTAAATTTACAATCGCCTGGCCCTTGGCTGTCCGCTGGCCCACTGGAATGTCGTAAACTTTAGATTGGAAAACCCGACCTTTATTGGTCAAAAAGAGCATATTATCGTGAGTGTTGGTTAAAAGAAGATGCTCTACAACGTCTTCTTCCCTAGTAGTCATTCCGATTATTCCTTTGCCTCCCCTTGCCTGCGCACGGTAAGTTTGGGGACTTAGCCTTTTAATATAATTGGAAGTGGTTAAAGCAACAATAGCTTCTTCGTTAGGGATTAAATCTTCCTGACCAAACTCTAAAACACCGGTTTTAACTACTTTGGTTTTTCTAGAATCGCCATATTTTTCTCTAATTTCTTGTAATTCTTTTTTGATAACATCTAGAATTTTTTTAGGGCTTTTTAAAAGTGCTTCTAGTTCGGTAATCAGTTTTCTTAAAGCTTTAAGCTCATCTTCTATTTTTTTTCGTTCCAAGGCCGCTAAAGTCTGTAAACGCATCAAAAGAATAGCTTCGGCTTGAACTGGAGTTAACTTAAACTTTTTAACCAAATTTTTCTTAGCTTGGTCTCTGTCTGGAGATTGCTTTATGGTTTTAATAACAGCGTCAATATGATCTAAAGCTTTTTTAAGCCCTTCTAAAATATGAGCTTTTTCCTTGGCACGAGCCAAGTCATATTTTGTTCTTCTTACAACTACTTCTTTGCGGTGGGCTACGAAATATTCAATTAATTCTTTTAAAGTTAAAAGCCGGGGCTGAATTCCATCAACCAAGGCCACCATATTTAAATGAAAAGCTCCCTGCATAGGTGTCCATTTAAAAAGCTGATTTAAAATCTTTTTAGGATAGGCGTCCTTTTTAAGCTCAATAACAATCCTAACTCCTTGGCGCGAAGATTCATCCCTTAAATCAGAAATACCCAATATTTTTTTTGATTTTACAAGCTCGGCGATCTTTTCAACCAATGAGGCTTTGTTCTGCTGATAAGGAATTTCAGTAACCACAATATTGAATTTGCCATTTTTCTTTTCTTGAATTTCGGCTTGGGCCCGCATCACAATACTGCCGCGGCCGGTAGCGTAAGCGGCTTTAATGTCTTTTTCGTTGTAAATAATTCCGCCTGTCGGGAAATCGGGTCCTTTAATATATTCAAATAAATCGTCAATAGTGCAACTTTGATGATCAATTAAGTGAATTATGGCATCAATAACTTCAGTTAAATTATGCGGCGGAATGGCCGTAGCCATACCAACGGCAATCCCCATTGAACCGTTAAGTAAAAGTTGGGGAAGCTTTGCCGGTAAAACTTGGGGTTCTTTTTTGGTTCCGTCATAATTTGGGACAAAATTTACGGTATCTTTATCAATATCGGCAAGCATTTCTTCGGAAATATGAGCCATTTTAGCTTCTGTATAACGCATTGCGGCCGCCGAATCTCCATCCATGGAGCCAAAATTTCCCTGGCCAGAAACTAACGGATATCTCATTAAGAAGTCCTGAGCCATCCTAACCATAGAATCATAAACAGCCACATCGCCATGAGGATGGTATTTTGCCAAAACCTCTCCAACAACTGCAGCTGACTTTCGAAAACGAGATTGATATCTAAGTCCTAATTCACCCATCGCAAAAAGAATTCTTCTATGAACCGGTTTTAAACCATCTCTAACATCGGGCAAAGCCCTGGCAACAATAACCGACATTGCATAATCCAAATAGCTCTCCTCCATCTCGGTTGTTATGGAACGAGGTTTTATATAGCCATACTCCCCTTGGTTTGACGGAGTATTATTGTTTTTTTGATTATTTTTATCTTCTTTGTTATTTTTATTTTCTTTTGCCATGTTTTACCTTAAAAAAATCCAAATGACAAATGAATGTCAAATGACTAAATGCTTAAATTTTATAATTTGGCATTAAGATTTGATTTGACATTTGAGCTTTGGCATTTAATACTATTTATTCTCCTTGAATATCCCAACGGTCAATGTACCATTTGCTGTCGCTTTGTACCCAAATTACCGCAAAGTGCCTGTTTATAGTCCATTTTGAACCGCTTTCTCTGTTTACTTGAAGCTCCCGACCATAAATATCATATTGGCCGTCAGCATTTTTTTTGATCGTTGTTATTCTAAAGCTTTCCGGATAAGAATAGGCTCTGGCATCGGAAGATAAATCCGCATAATTAAATTCTTTCTGGAAAGCTGGAGTCATATATTTGTTTAATTCACTTTGGTTGCCGGCAATATAGGCATTCATAAACGAGCTAACAACCGATTCTACTTTTGCCTTATCGTCTGCCTCTTGCTTTGCAGTCCTGTCTTGCTCTGCTTTAGTCTGTTCATCGAAGGCTAATTGCTTTTCGTAGGCTGATCTTACATCTTGGAATTTAGCAACGATATTAAAGGTATCATCAGAAAGCTTTTTATCTAAAAAATCAAACTTTGTGAATAGTTTAGAAAAGGAAGTTTTTGAAGTATCGGCAAGATTTTCTATTTCTGAAACATCCTGGTCGGTCATTTTAGAAGGGTTGTCTGCGGCGGCCCGCAAAGCTTGAAGATAGCCTTTATAATCCGACAAAGCTAAAAGAAAAGCTTCCTTTCCGTCACGGTAAGTATCGGAGGTTTTTAATTTGTTTAATTCATCCTGCTTGTCGCTTGCGATTTCTTCTTGGGTTTTTATTTTTAAAGCTACTTCCTTAAAATCATCCATTTTACTCATTTCTGAAGCTTTTTTGTTTAATTCATCGTTTTGTTTTTGGACTTCCTGCCAGATTCCTTTAACTTTGGCTTTAAATTGACCATCCTGGGAAAATCCCATATATAAAATAACAGCCGCCACCGAGGCAGAAGCAACAAAAATTACCAGCAAAGCCATAAAGGTCTTTTTTTTATAAAAAGGTTTTTTTACAGATGGTTTTTCGCCCGGTTTTTCGCCCGGTTTTTGATGCAGGCTTAAGCCGCAATGCGAACAAAAGTTTTCTGTCTTTTTTTGGATTGCGCCGCAATGGGGACAATAAACGTTATCCGTTTTAATCTGGATATCAGTGGTTTTAGTACTCATTTTTGTCCTTAGTTAACAATAATATTATATAAAATTATCTTTGGTAAAACAAGCGTTAAAACTTAGTCTAAAGGGAATATTAAGAGGCAAAATTTTTGCAAATTGCGGTAAATTTTGCCCTTATTTACTCATTGACAAATTGCCTTCAAGCAATAGTATAATAAGCGAATGGCTCTTTAA
>JBBIQZ010000027.1:0-5095 GCA_037442065.1 bacterium
CCGAACCAATAGCACTAAAATCGGTGTTTTTTTATATATAGTTATCAGTAATCAGTTATTAGTTATTAGGCATTAGTAATCTTTGCACGCTTTTAAAAAAGCGTTTTTTCTTTGCAAGCATTGAGACCACAGCACTATTCCCAAAAGTGCTGGGCAAGAAAACCGCTCGAAATTATCTTAATGCCCACGCATCGAAGAAAAAGCGTTTTTTTATTTATTTATAATCCAAGCATTGGAGCAAAAAATTTTAGTAAAACCGGATTTTTCGTGAACGACCCGAAGGGAAAAATCGCATTGTTTGAGCCTGAAGGGCGAGTTTGCGTATTTTAGAGAACAAAAATCCGTATTTTACTAATTTTTTGCGACCGCTTGGTGATTTTTGGTTCTTTTGATCACTCAAAAGAACAGAAAAAACCTATAATTCTTTCAATATTTCAAACGCTTTTCTTAAAGCCTTTCCCCTGTGAGAAATTTCGTTTTTCTCATCAGCTGTTAATTCGGCATTTGTTTTCTTAAAGCCTTTTGGGATAAAAATCGGATCATAACCAAAACCGTTTTTGCCTTTTAACCCATAGCTGATTTTTCCTTCCATAACTCCTTCGGTAGTTTTTACCCCGTCTGGAGAAGCTATCGCCACAACACAAACAAATCTCGCTCCCCTTTTTTCCTCTAGAACTCTTTTCATCATTTCTAAAACAGCCTGATTTTTCTTTGGCCAAGATTTCTCCGGCAAAAACCTTGCCGAATAAACTCCAGGCTTTCCTCCTAAGGCATCAATTTCCAATCCGGAATCATCTGCCAGTGTTAATAAACCGCTTTCTAAAGCATATTCTTTTGCCTTTAAAATCGCGTTCTCTTTAAAGGTTTTACCAGTTTCTTCTACTTCTAAATCAATGCCCGCATCTTTTAAACTCAAAATTTCAAACGATAAATCTCCTAAAACCTTTTTGATCTCTTTCACCTTGCCTTCATTGCTCGTAGCGGCTAATAATTTTTTCATAAAAACAGTATAGGAAATTATAACCGTGTTAGCAATCTGTAAGCATAAAAATAAATGCATAAAAAAATTTGACTCTTAAGCGTTTCTTGTATTATATTTAATTATTCTAATTTGAACATTAAAAACTAAAGAAAAATGGGGTGATAGAGATGAAAAAAACTGATATTAGAAAAATCTTAATCATTGGGGCTGGGAAATTTGGCACAGCTTTAGCGAAAGTAATCTCTCCGAATGTCGAGGTTGTAACGATATATACTAAAAATGAAGATCAAGCTTTCAGCATAAATAGTAATCATATAAACTCTCGCCATTTTCCAGAATACAAACTGCCCGAAAATATATTTGCCGGCACTAGCATGTCCGGTTGCTTAGAAGGAGTAGATACAATAATTTTAGCCATTCCTTCGGGCAAATACCGAAACGCGATTATGACATTAGGAGATTTTTTAATCCCAGGCAAAAAGTATAGAATTATTAGTACTGCAAAAGGACTAGAAGAATCAACGAATATGCTTCCTTCGCAAATAGTGGAAGAGGGACTAAAAGGATTTAAATTTAATTATTTTGCCTTGTCTGGTCCTAATTTCGCAAAAGAAATAATGGATGAGGTACCGACAGCCACGGTTTTAGCCAGTAATAAATTTTATGACAGTGATTCATATCTTCTAAAGATATTCCAGGGACCATTGCTTCGACCTTATTTAAGCCGTAGCATAAAAACTACTGAGTGGGGAGGGATATTAAAGAACGTCTTTACTGCTGGCATGGCAATGGCAAAAGGAGCAAACGCAAAATCCGCTCTCTTTACAAGGGCGCTTGCCGAAATAAAAGAATTCTTAAAATCAGAACACGTATTAAGAATCAACCAAGCAGTTTTGAGCTTAGCTGTTATCGGTGACTTTTATGCCACTTCTACAAGTCCGTTGTCCAGAAATAAACGATTTGGAGAACTTCTTGCAGCAGGCAAAACACCAGATGAAGCTAAAGAAGAAATATCAGACACTGTAGAATCATTCCATACCATCCCTGCTTTGTATAATATCGCTCAAATTAGAAATCTGGATATGCCTATTCTTTATGCGCTACATGGTATTTACTCTGGCATTCTTAATGTAAGAGAAGCGGAAAGTATATTAATGGCAAGACCGCTTAAAACCGAAGAAACCAACAATATAGTATTGGAAGTTTAATGATATTCCCTATCGCTCGGTCGGTCGCAGATATTTATCTTGGTGGACTCAAGAGGGCTGAAATAGAAAATATCATTCTAGATATAGACGGAACGCTTGTACATCTTTTCCATAAAAAAATGCGAGAATTCCCAGGAGTTGATCCAGAAATTATTGGATGGATTAAAACTGCCAAAATTTACGGCTTTAAATTATATATCCTCTCAAATTCCAGCAACGAGGTTAAGGTTAAAGAAATCGCCAAGCTTTGCGGGATTGAAAATTACCTAGCTCGCGGAACAGGCAAAAGATGGAAACCTTGGCGAATCGGTAAAGCTCTTAAAAAATTGGGCATTGATAATCCTAAAAAATCAGTAATGATTGGCAATAATCCCCTTTGGGATTTTATTGCCCCTAAATTTTGTGGGATGAAATCCATTTGGATTTTCTCGCCAAACTTATATGTAAACCAAAAACAGAAAGGGTGATTTTGATGGAAAGAAGCGAAATTTTAGAAAAAGTAAAAGATATTGTTGCGGATACTTTAGGCATAGGTGCTGATAAAATTGATAATGATTCGCATTTATCAGATAATCTTGGCGCCGACTCTTTAGATGCCGTTGAAATAATGCAAGATTGGAATAAGAGTTTAACCTCGATATACCAGATGAAGATGCGGAAAAAATACTAACAATTTCCGAAATTATAAACTACATAGAAGAAAGGGTGTGATTTGAATGAATGAATATACACCAAAGGGAAGAATTTCCTTAGAGGGAGTAAATGCGCTTGTTTTTGGAGTAAGAAATTCAAGAAGCATCGGAACAGAAGTTGTAAATGAGCTCTTTGGCGCAGGAGCTAATATCGCAGCATTAAGAAAAAACAACGATGGGGTAAAAAAGCTTAAAAAGATGGTAGACGATGAGGAACTTTTTGCACATTATGTTGGCAGTTGCGACATAACTAAAATTGGTTCCGCCAAAAAGACCGTAAGAAAAATACAAAAAACGGTTTTTAATCAAGGAGAAATTGATTTCGTGGTTCATTCCATAGCAGGCGCAGGTGACCTGGACTGCTTTAAAAATCCCAAACTCGAGCTCTCGCCAAAAGATTATTTAAAGGCTATCGAGATAAGCAGCTTAAGTCTCTTAAATATGATACAGGCAACGCTCCCCTATATGGCCGAGCATAGCTCTTATGTATCAATGTCTTTTATTGGAGCTGAAGTTTGCCTTCCGATATATCACCCTATGGACGCTGCAAAGGCTGCCCTGCAATGCCTATCAAGAAACATAGTCAAAGAACTTGCAGAAAAAAACATCTATATTTACTGCATTTCAGCGCCGCCGGTAATGACTCTTTCCGCAAGAGCAATACCAAGAATAAAAGAAATGATAAAAATATATGAAAAAGCTACCCCGCTAATAGTTGATCAGAAAGAAATAGGAAGAGTTTGCGTTGCTTTAGCTTCCGGGTATTTAAGATCTTTAACCGGGTCGGTTTTGTACGCAGACGGCGGATTTCATCTAATAGACTCTGCCGCAGAAATATTCACAAAACATCCAGAAGCACTTCAAGCGATAGAATAAACAATATAGCTACCGAAAGGTAAAAACATAACCCTTTCGGTTTTTTTTATTTACTTACAATAATTTAATTATCTAATAAAAATGTAAATAACACCGTACTAATTTTGCCATTACCGATTAGGTAAGATTTTGAATATGTAGTAATCTAAGTAGTTTTCTCGCAAAGCACGGAACCCGAATAGGGTTATCCCTTGCGTCCAAGTGCTTTGCCATTAACTTATACAAAATTAGTGTGGGGTAATTAAAATTTGCACTGACTAACATTTCTTTGCTAAAATTATTCATTAACCCATAGGGGCGCGAACATTAACATAACAAGGTGGTGGTAAATTTGAAAGCAGGAATTACAGGACTTGGCATTGCCCTTCCGAACAGAGTTATTACCAACGAGAAAATCGAAAAAATCATTGGCGTTCCTGAAGGATGGGTTTTAGAGAAAAAACTAGGCATCGAAGAAAGAAGATGGGTTTCCGATAATGAACAAGTGTCAGATTTGGGTACAAAAGCTGCCTTTGCGGCCATAGAAAATGCAGATATTAGAAAAGAAGAAATAAGCTACATTATTGCGGCAACTTCTTCCCCTGAACATATTTGGCCTTCCACGGCTTGTTTAATTCAGCAAAAACTTGAACTTGATAACATACCTGCCGTAGATATCCAGGCAGTCTGTTCAGGATTTGCCTACGGTTTAGATATGACAAGTCAACTAATTCATAAATATCCAAAAATCCTTTTTGTGTGCACCGAAGCGCTCTCCCGTTTTCTAAATCCAAAAGATGAAAAAGTTTTTCCTCTTTTTGGAGACGGAGCAGCGGCGGTAATTATTGAAAATGTAAAAGAACCGTTTGGAGTTCTAGGAAGTCTACTGGGAGCAGATGGGAAAGGCTCAGATCTTTTAGGGATAGGAGCCGGCGGTTCAAAGCTTCCTAGTAGTGAGATTAAATATCATACTATAAAAATGGATGGCAGACAGGTTTATAGATTCGCTGTTTCAAAACCGAAAGAAATCGCCGAAAAAATCCTTAGCCAGTTTAATCTAACAAAAGATGACATAAAATTCTTTGTTCTACATCAAGCAAACGAAAGAATAACAAGAGAGTTTGAACAAAAGATGGGTCTAGTTGGAACAGATAAGGTTTATTCAAATATTGCCAATCTTGGTAATACCTCATCTGCCTCTATCCCCCTTGCATTACATGAACTCTATCAAAACGGTCGACTTGAAAAAGAAGACTTGGTAGTAACTATTGGTTTTGGCGCCGGGTTAACCTGGGGCGCAAACTTAATTTGTTGGAATCTGGAAAAACCAAAAGGAAGTGATTGAGATGAAAAAAAGA
>JBBIQZ010000027.1:5181-8802 GCA_037442065.1 bacterium
ATCTTGCGCTAATCGTATTAAAGATGAAACGATGCAACGGTTTAATAGATTCGAATATTCCAAAGAAGAAGGAAAAATCATTAAAGTACCCTTCAAAGTAGATGACTTTAGAACTCAAATCGCTTGTGAGGCAAATATAAATTTAGAAAACCTTAAATCAGAATCTATAAAAAGAATACAAAATGGGCCAAGATTTTTACAGCTCCTTATTGCTGCTCTAAATCAAATTAACTGGGAGCCCTATAAAGATTTCGCCCAAAAATATCCACTAAGAATTTCGACTAGCTTCGGCGGCGGCATTGGAGGTCTAGACTGGAGACAAAAACAAACGGAAAAATTATTAGACAAAGGCCCTTCAAAGCTTAGCCCCTTCTTTGTTTCTTTTGATTTAATAGACACGGGGGTATTGCCTGCTTCCTTTGAAGTACAAGCTCACGGACCTAATCCTGGTTATGTTACGGCTTGTGCATCAGGAGGCACAGCGCTTATTGCGGCAATAAAAGAAATTTTATTAGGGAACGTTGATATAGTGATTGTTAACTCAGCCGAAGGAGGAATTTGCCCGCCAGGAATTGGCGGATTTAATGCCGGATGGGCATTATCTAAAAGAAATGATGACCCCAGAACTGCCTCAAGACCATGGGACAAAGACCGCGACGGATTTGTCATGGGCGAAGGCGCTGCGATTTATATTATCGCTGAATATGAAATTGCTAAAGTATTAGGACTCCCCATACTAGTCGAAATAACTGGTTATGGCGAAACAGCTGATGCTTACCATTTAGCTGCTTCACATCCAGACGGAAAATGGGCAGCAGAAGCCATGAAATTAGCGCTGCAAAAAGCAAATTTAACTCCCAAAGATATTGATTGGGTAAAAGCGCATGGCACCTCAACTAAAGATGGTGACATAGCAGAAGCAAAAGCTATCAATGCAGTCTTTAGTGAAAAAAATCCAGAAGTTGGGGTTGTGTCTATTAAATCCATAATAGGCCATTCGCTTGGACCGTCTCTTAATTTAGAATCAGTTAGCTGCATAAAATCAATAAGAGAAAGTATTATCCCAGGAACAATTAATGTTTTTGACATTGATCCCGAATGCAGTATGATCAATATAATTACAAAAACAATAAACAAAGAAGTAACCCATGTAATGGCTAACGCATTTGGCTTTAATGGACATAACACGGTAGTAATATTTAGTAGAATATAAAACAATTTACTCTACCGAGAAGGTTTAAAATTTTTACAACCCTTTCTCGGTTTTTTTATTTAAACACCGCGCGGGTACGCGCGGTGTTGTGGGAAGCTGTCTGTTAAGACTAAAAGCTTAAACCCGCTTTAATACTAAAAAGAAACGCTTTTACAATCAAGTTTAAATCGTCCAATTAGTAATTGTTATTTTTGTATTTATCTAACTTCTTAATTAAGGGCTTATTTCCTTTCTGGTTTCATAAAAGGAAAAGCAGTTATCTCGCGGATTGTAGCCGAATCCGTTAAAAGCATTATCAATCGTTCCATGCCAATTCCATTTCCGGCTATTGGCGGCATTCCGTATTCCATTGCCTCGATAAAATTCTCGTCAATTCTTTGAGCTTCCTCATCGCCGGCCCGCAAAAGTTTAGCTTGTTCTAAAAATCTTTCTTTTTGATCCTGGGGATCATTTAGTTCCGAGTAAGCATTACATATTTCCGAACCCAAAACCGCTAACTGAAATCTTTCAACCGTCCCATCATTTTTAGAGGATTTTTTTGCCAGCGGTGAAATTTCTACAGGGTGATCAATTAAAAAAATAGGGTCTTTTATTTTTGGCCGAACGAATTCTTTATAATATTCGTCAATTAAAGTTCCGTAGCTTGCATTTTTGTTAAAAGAAAATTTTCTTTTTTTAAACTCTTTTTCTAAAGATTCTTTAGTTTTAAACTTATCAATATCTAAATTGCCTTTTTTCTTTAAGATTTCTTTAAAAGCAATCCTTGGATAAGGCGGTTTAAAATTTATTTTTCGGCCTTGGTATTCAATTTTAAAACTTCCCTTTACCTCTTTTACAACTTGGGAAATAAGTTTTTCGGTAAAATTCATCATCTGATTGTAATCGGCATAAGCCCAATAAAATTCGCAGATTAAAAACTCGGGATTATGTTCCCTATCCACTCCTTCGTTTCTAAAAACTTTTCCTATCTCAAAGGTTTTCTCAAACCCCGAAACCATAATCATTTTTTGCCAAAGCTCTATCGCAATTCTTAAATAAACATCAGTGTCGTAAGCGTTGTAGTAAGTTAAAAAGGGTTTTGCTGCCGCTCCGGAAGCTACGGTTTCTAAAACAGGATATTGAATTTCTAAAAAACCTTTGTCTTCTAAAAAATTTCTAACTTCCTGTATTATTTTAGCCCTTAATTCTATTTTTTCTCGAGCTTCCTCGTTTGTTAAAAAGTCCAGATAACGTTTGCGGTATCTTATTTCCGGATCCTTTAAGCCGTGCCATTTCTCGGGCAAGGGACGCAAAGACTTGGACAGTAACTTAAACGAAGAAACTTCTAATGTTTTTTCGCCCTTGTGAGTTACAAACAAAAGTCCGAAAACTTCTAAAAAATCGCCAATGTCTAAAAGATCCAATAATTTGTAATTTTTTTTGCCTAAAATGCTTTCTTTAAAATAAAGTTGAATTAAGCCACTTCCGTCTTTTAAATCATAAAAGCCTGCTTTGCCGTGCCGGCGCTCAGCCATTATTCTTCCAACTAAACTGATTTTCTTTTTGGCTTTTTCAAATTTTGAAAAATTTAAAAGCGCCTCGGCAATAGTATGAGTTCTTTTTGCAGTTCCCGGGTAAGGATTAATACCTTTATTTTTAAGCTCTTTTAGTTTTAAAAGCCTAGCTTTTCTTAAATCTTCTTCTGCCATAGCTTAATTATAAGGAAACAAGAAACAGGAAACAAGAAACAAAAAATACCAACATTTTTTAATATTAGTATTTCTGTTAGCTGTTATCTACCTGCCCCGTAGTTAAAACGAAGGTTTATACTATCGGGGTTTACTGTTAACTGACTTAGTGAATTTTTTTAATTTTATAAGTCAATTTTCCAGCTGGAACTTCTATTTCTATCTGCTCGCCTACTTTTTTATTTAACAAAGCTTGACCAATGGGCGATTCGTTAGAAATTTTACCCTCCAAAGGATTAGCTTCTTGAGAACCAACAATTATGAACTCGCTTAATTCCCCTTCTACCTCGACGGTAACTTTTGAACCAACAGAAACCTTGGAATGGCCGGCTCTGCCGCTTATTAAAACGCTATTTTTAAAAATATGCTGAATTTCGGCTATTCTCCCTTCAATAAAAGCTTGTTCGTTTTTAGCCTCTTCGTATTCTGAATTTTCCGACAAGTCGCCGAATTCTTTAGCTTCTTTTATTTTTAAAGCCACTTCTTTTCTTTTATTTGTAATTAAATCTTCCAGCTCTTCTTTTAATTTTCCTAAACCTTCTTTAGTTAAGTAAATCTTTCTATCTTTATCCATCAATTGCTCCTCTTGGATCAGTTAAAAAAAGCCCTAATTTAAATTAGCTTTTTTGTCGCCCGCTCCTTTAAGAATCGTTATTATCTTAAAGAATTATTAGATTTTAA
>JBBIQZ010000028.1:0-8314 GCA_037442065.1 bacterium
AATTGCATATTGGAAAACTGAATCTTATCATAAAAGTGCTTAAATGTCAAGCTTGAAAATTGGTTATTTTAAGATTAATTAAGGGCTTTTAAAAAACTTATTTTTAAGCGGCCGTAAATTCTTTGATCAAATATTTTTAGATTAGGAAAAGGAGAAATTTCGGTTTTGCTGTCCGATTCTAAAATTATAATACCGTTCTTTTTAAGTTTTTTAAAAGCCTCTTGGACTGTTTTAAAATTTACGGCCTTGTGGGGAAACCCAATATAAATTAAATCGTATGTTTCTTTAGTTTTTTTGATAAATTCGTAAGCATCACTTTGAAAAACCGAACCTTTAAAACCCAACTTTTCTAGATTCTTTTTAATCACTTGAATGGTTTTTGAAGATAACTCCACGAAAGCCGCCTTTTTTGCTTCCCTACTTAGAGCCTCTAACCCAAAAGATCCAGTGCCAGCATATAAATCCAAAACTTCCTTATCTTTAATCCAATCTCCTAAAATATTAAAAATTGCCTCCCGAACCCTATCGGGCAAGGGTTTTAAATTTTTAATTTTTACCTCCGGAGGACCTAGAATTTTAAATCCTCTTTTTTCTCCACCAATAATACGCATAATATTTCCTTATTAAATCCAAATAACAAAATCCCTGCCTGCTGCAGGCAGGCAAATTCCAAATGAATGCTTAAATGACAAAATTCCAAAAATTAAATCATTTGGATTTGGGACTTGATTTGATATTTGACATTTGAGTTTTGGCATTTACTCCAAGTGTATTTCCTTCTCTTGATCTTTTACCATATTATATAGTAGCTTAAATTTTTCTATGCCTTTCTCAAGAACCCGTTCTGCTTCTCTTTTTGCTTCTAATATAAGCTCAAAATCTGTAAACGAAGCTAGCTTAAAATTAAAATAACCGGATTGTTCTGTTCCAAAGACCTCTCCAGGCCCTCTTATTTCTAAATCAAGCTCTGCTAAACGAAAACCGTCTTTAATTTTAGAAAATGAATGCAAACGTTTTGTCGTTTCTGGATTTTTAGAATCAGTAAAAAGAAAGATATATGATTTTTGACCAGCCCGACCAATTCTTCCTCTTAACTGATGAAGCTGAGCTAAACCAAAACGATCGGCATTTTCTATCATCATAATTTTAATCTCCGGAATATCAATACCCACCTCAATAACCGAGGTGGAAATTAAAATTTTATAAACCCCTTCTTTAAACTTTTTTAAAGTTTCTTTTTTTTCTTCTGCTTTTAACTTTCCGTGTAGCAAACCGATGCCCTGATTTCTAAAAAACAACTCCAGCTTTTTGTATTCCTCTTGGACGGCCTTTATTTCTAATTTCCCTTGGGCAATAGACGGACAAATAACTAAAGCCCTTGTATCTTTAGAAAGATGTTTCTTTATAAAATTATAAGCCTTGAATCTTTTTTCTTGGGGAACCAAAAAAGTTTTAACCTTTCTTTCTCCTTTGGGCATTTCGGACAGATAAGAAATATCCAAGTTTCCGTAAGCCGTTAAAGCCATAGTTCGAGGAATAGGAGTTGCTGTCATTGATAAAAAATGCGGCAGGATATCTTTATTTTTCTCCCTTAAAGTCTTTCTTTGCTTTACCCCAAAACGATGCTGTTCATCAATTACCACTAAAGCAAGATTTTTAAATTTTAAATTTTTATTCAATAAAGCATGAGTTCCAATTAAAATTTGAATTTCCCCTTTTTCCAAATCTTCCCTAAGAAGCCTTTTTTCTTTGGCTTTGGTTGTACTTGTTAAAAGATTAATTTTTAAATTAAAACATTTTAGAAAATTTTTAATTTTTAAAAAATGCTCAAAAGCTAAAATTTCTGTCGGCGCCATCATAATTCCTTGGTAACCCGCCTTTGCAACAAGAAAAAGCACAAGGGTTGCTACAATGGTTTTCCCGGAACCGACATCCCCTTCCAATAACCTATTCATCGGATTTTCTTTTTTTAAATCTTTTAAAATTTCCCAAATTGCCTTTCTTTGAGAATTTGTTAAAGAAAAGGGCAAGCTATTTTTAAATTTATCAATAAGCGACAAATCAATTTTTAAGGGAAAGCTTTTTTCTTTTTGAAATTCCTTTTTGAAAAATAAACTTCTAAGTTGGGGAACAAAAACTTCGTCAAAAGCCAGCCTCTCTTTGGCTTTCTTTTGATGCTTTAAATCTTTAGGAAAATGAATCTCTAAAAGAGCTTCTTTTAAATCCAAAAACTTCTTTTCTTTTTTGATGTTCTTGGGCAAAAAATCGGAAATTTCTAAATTTAAAATAAGCGGCTTTATAATTCCTCTGAGCCAGCGGGAAGTTATTTTAGAATTTTCTTTATAAACTGGCGCTATTTGTCCTAAATGTTTTAATTCTTGGCCGCTTTTTACAACTTCGTATTCGGGATTTTTTAAAACCAGCTCTTTTTGAAATTCCAAATCTCCGGCCAATAAAACCTCGTCTTGAGGCTTTATGTTTTTTAAAATAAACGGTTGATTAAACCATAAAACCTTTAAAGCGCCAGTTTCATCGGTTACTAAAACCTCGGTTATTGAAAATCGACGCCTTCTTGTTGGTCTGTTTTTAATTTCTAGAACCTTGGCCTTTATGGCAACCTTTTGGTTAATCTTAGCATCGGTGATTTTAATAATTTTAGAAAAATCCCGATATGCCCTCGGATAATAAAAAATTAAATCCTTAACGTTTTTAATGCCAAGTTTTTCTAAAGCCTTGGCTCTTTCTTGGCCAACGCCAAATAATTTTGACACATCTTCTTGTAAAGAAACCATTGGCTAACCGGTTAAAAATCTTTTAAAATTTTAATTCCTTTATTTAGATCTTTTAAACTGGCGGCAAAAGATATCCTAAAATGAGAATCTTTTTGGGAAAAAACCGATCCAGGAACAACCAGTAGATTTTTAGCAATAGCTTTCTTTGCTAAATCTTCTGCACGGCCTTTTAGTGTCTTAGGAAAAATATAAAATGCTCCATCGGGTTTTTCTACCTCAAATTTTTCTTTCAACCCTTCATATACTAAATCTCTTCTTTTCTTATATTCCAAAATCAAATTCCCGACATTTATTGTTAAAGCTTTCAATGCCGTATATTGAGAAATTGAAGGAGCGCAAACATAAGTATACTGCTGAAGCTTAATCATTTCAGAGATTATATCTTTTGGGCCGGCCGCATAACCAATCCTTAAACCAGTTAAAGCATAAGCTTTGGAAAATCCGTTTAAAGTAATAGTATTTTTGTAAACAGAAGCTGGGCTAAAATGCTGACCTTCATAAATAAATTTTTCGTAAACCTCGTCGGAAATTAAAAGGATATTTTTCTTCTTTAAAACCTCGACTAAATTTTTAATTTCTTCTTTTTTATAGACTTTGCCAGTAGGATTATTGGGTGAATTTATAATAACCATTTTAGTTTTTACAGTTACTGCCTTTTCAATTTTAGAAACTGGCAAAGAAAAATCCGGATAAGAAGAAACAACTTTTACTTTGGCTCCAAAAAGTTGAGGCACTTGCTTGTAGATAACAAAATAGGGGTCAATTATTACAACTTCGTCGCCCGGGTTTATCAAAGTTTGGAAAAGTAAATGCAATGCGCCGGAAGTGCCGGTAGTAACAATTACATTCTCTGCCGAAATATTTTTAAGGCCGTTTTCTTTTTTTAATTTTAAAACGATTCTTTCTCGAAGAAGCGGAATTCCGGCGGTTTGAGTGTATCTGTTTTTATCTTCTTTTATGGCCTTTTGAGCCTCTTTTTTTAAATCTTTAGGTACTTTAAAATCCGGTTCGCCAATTGATAAATTAATTGGATTTTTTAATTTGGCTGCCAAATCAAAAACTTTGCGAATCCCTGAAGAATCAAAGTTTTTTAAAGCTCTTGAAAACTTCATTTTAATTCCGAGTAACTGCCGAAGATTTTTATTTTAAAACCTTGCTCTTTAATCTTTTCTAAAACTTTCCCAATTTCTGGACTATCAAGTGAACCGGCAAAATCAATGTAAAAAACATAAACGCCAAGTTTACTTTTAGCCGGCCGCGATTCAATTCTTGTTAAATTGATTTTCCTTTTAGCAAAAATCCCTAACAAATCATACAAAAGGCCTGGCCGGTCTTTATGCCCATATAGAGCGATAGAAGTAATATCACCCGTAACACTTTTTAGGGGAGAAACCACAACAAAACGAGTAATATTCTTTTTATTATCCTGAATATTATTTTTTAAGATTTTTAAGCCGTAACTTAAGGCAGTCTCTAACGGCCCGACGGCAGCAACGCCAATTTTTTTACCTTTGGCAATCTTTTTCATTGCCTCGGCCGTTGATAATGATTCGGAAAGCTTAGCTTCCGGATAATTTCTTTTAATAAAATTATGGCATTGGGTTAAAGGGTGGGTATTGGACATTATTTCTTTAACATCTTTGGTTTTAGGAAAAACTGCCAAACAATGCCTTATCGGCAAAACAAAAGAGGCTCCTATGTTAAGATCGGAATTAAAAAGCTCATCTAAAGTAATTCTAACCGAACCGTCTTCTAGGTTTTCTAAAGGAACAACTCCTACATCGGCCTTGCCAAAATTTACGGCTTCAAAAACATCATAGATAGTTGGGTATAAAGTTATTTTGGCTTTAGTCTTTTTCTTTTTTATATAATTTTGAGCGGCAATATCGGAAAAAGTTCCGGCCGGACCCAGAGTGGCAATTGTTGTTTTGTCTTCTTTCATCTTCGCTCCATTAATTTTTCTATTAGATAATTTGTTTCCTGCAAAGCCTCGAATCTGTAATTTCCTATATGATTGGCTGATTTTTCAAAAATTTTGGTAAATTTTATTCTATCTTTTCTATTTATAGAATCAAGAATTTTTTTAGCCGATTTATAATATTCTAAGATAACTCTCTTAACAAAAGGGTTTAGAAGGCCTATATCTACATAAACCTTCGGATCTTGAGCTAAAATTCTACCCATTGCGCTAATCTTAAGTTTGTAATTTGGGCTTATAAAGCCTAAACTTTTCTTAATATCTACCTTTAGATTTTTTAAAGTATAACCCATTGATATAGAGCTAAAAAGGGTAAGGCCTTGAATAATTGCCATCATTTCGTCATGTTCTTTAGGGTTTGCTATTTTTATTTTAAGGCCTTCGTTTTCGAATAATCTTTTAAACCAATAAAACCAGTAAGACCCCCTGGCCGGACACAAAACAATAGTTTGATTTTTAAATGATTTTATTGACGGCCCAAAAACCGGATGCATTCCTAAGACCGAAGCCTTGCTCTTAAGCATTGCTTTTACCGGCCCCTCTTTGATAGCAGAAAAGTCAGTTAAAAGAGCTTCTTTTCTAACATACGGGACAACTTCTTTTATAACTTTTAAAGTAGCATCTAAAGGAACGGAAATTATAACAATATCGGCCCTTTTGGCAAGTTCTTTATTAGTTAAAACGGTCTTCCTAGAAGAAATTAAAACCCTAAACTCTTTTTTTACAAAGAATTTCTTAAATAGCTGGCCCATACTGCCAGTTCCGCCAACAATCCCAATAATCGGATTTTTTTTCATAAAAAACCTATTTAAATACAATATTATTTTGCTTTAAATAAGAAGATTTAGCAAATGTTTTAAGAGGAAGATCTTTCCTGTAAAAGGCTCCGATAGATTCTTTCCTTAAAAGAGATATTTCTAAGATCTTTTTTATTATCTTTTCTTGCGAAGTATTTTGCTTATTTTCTAAAAAATCCTTAAATGATTTAAGTTTTTCTTTATTCTTAACCGGACCTAATGACTCCCATACCCTTTCTTTAAGATTCTCACTGATGCCTAAATTCCCTATTTTCTGCAAATTGTTATGGTTCATTTCTTTCAAACTACCAATAACATTTTGTGCGGCGATTTTGCCAAAAATTAACCCCTCTAAAACCGCTAGACCACCGATTCTATTGCTTCCATGAAGTCCTCCAGTCACTTCTCCAGCCGCAAAAATATTTTCCATATTAGTTTGGGCATCTTTATTGATAGCTAATCCCCCTATACTAAAATGAAATGCTGGATGTACTTCAATTTTTTCTAAATCCACTTTTTTATATCTTGAAAATATATAACCAAACTCGTTTTTCTTTTTATATTCTTCAAACCAATTTTCATCACAATTTAATCGGCCAAATATTTTCCCTTTTAGAGATTTTAGATAAAATTCTTTTACCATTTTAGGAAAGATGTAATGATGTTTATTCTCCCGTAATGCTTCTGTCACTTCCTCGGAAAGAAAAGGTTTGCCATTTTCGTCTTCGTAGTCCATTTTTGTTAAGAGGGTGCCAGAAACAAGAAGCTTTGGCAATCGACGATCGGTTATTAAAAATGGGTGAAACATAAAAAATTCCAGGTTCTTCAATAGAAAACCCGCCTCATAACATAGAGAAATAATTGATCCATCTACAAAAATATTTCCCGTCCTGTATTTAAATAAACCTCCTAAGCCGCCGGAAGCTATAATTAGAGCTTTAAATAAAATTCTAGCTTCTTTTTTATTTAGAAGCTCAACATCCACTCCTACAACTTGACCTTTATCATTGATTAAAAAATTAACCACTTGCCCTGTTAAAATTTCCATCCCTTTATCCTTTAACCTTTCAATAAAAATATCTCTTACTGCCTTTCCAGGAAATTTATAATCAGGAACTAGCCCTATATTAGATGTTTTTAGTTTCACTCCTAGACTCCGAAGATTCTTAATCTCTTCGTCAATATTATCTAAAAAGGTATCTAGAAGCTCTAAATCGTTCATATTATTCCCTGTATTTAGGATCTCTTCCTTTAAATTATTGCGTTCTTTAACCATCAGGTTCCAAGGAGATAGAAGAGAATTTGAGCCGGGAGCTTCTAATAATAAAGCATTTTTACTCTCCAAGTTTAAAGCGGCATTTAACCCTGCCGCTCCTCCCCCGATTATTAAAATATCTCTTTTTAAGACCTCATCCAATTTTTGCCCACTTTCTTTTACCGACTTTGATAATCATCCCTGTTTGGGGTAAAACAACCTTTTCTTTGTCTATAATTGTTTCTTTGTTTATATCAACTGCCTTTTGTTCTATTAATCTTCTAGCTTCTGATTTGGAAGAAACCAATTTTAATTTGAAAAGTAAATCAATTAAGCTAATTTCGTTTCTTTTAATCTTAAAAGTTGGGATTTCTTTGGGAATTTCTTTTTTAGAAAAGATTTTTCCAAACTCTTCTTTAGCTTTTTGGGCTTCCTTTTCGCCATGATAAATTTTTACAATCTCTTCTGCTAAACGAATTTTGACATCCCGAGGATTAGCACCATTTTTTAAATCTTTTTCAATTTCTTTAATTTCATCTAGCGAAACATTGGTTGTTAAAACAAAATATTTTAAAATAAGCTCATCTTTTAACGACATCACTTTCCCAAACATATCTTTTGGCTCTTCAGTTATGCCGATGACATTATTAAAACTCTTACTCATTTTTCGTCCGTCAGTTCCTTCTAACAAGGTAAAGGTAATAACGGTTTGCGGCTTGTTTTTATAAATTCTAACTAATTTTCTGGAAACAAGCATATTAAATTTTTGATCCGTTCCACCAACTTGGACATCAGCATCCAAGGCTACAGCATCATAGCCTTGGATTAGAGGATAAAGAAATTCATGCAATCCTATTTCTTTGCCTTCTTTAATTCTCTTTTGAAACATATCTCTTTCTAAAATTCGCTGAACAGTGAAATGAGCCGATAAATTAATAATTTCCCCAAAATTAAGCTTGTCGTGCCATTCGCTGTTAAATCTTAACTCAGCCGAATTTTTGCCGCCAAAATTTATTATTTTTGAGACTTGTTCTTTGTAAGTTTTAGCATTTTCTAAAACCTGCTTTCTGGTTAAAGGTTGCCTTTCTGATGTTCTATCTGTTGGGTCGCCGATCATCCCCGTAAAATCACCGATTAAAAAAATAATTTTGTGTCCCATTTGTTGAAATTCCCGAAGCTTTCTTAAAATAACTGCATGCCCTAAATGAATGACTGGGCCCGAAGGATCAACGCCAAGATAAATCCTAAGCTTTTTTTTGGCTTTTAAAGCTTTTTCTAGCTCTTCTTTTAAAATAATTTCTTCAACGCCGCGCGTTAATAATTCTTTAAATTCCATAAATTCTCCTTTTTTGATTATAACAAAAAGGTATTACAAACTAAAATAAACCAAAAATTTACTTACTTATTTATTAGAACAAAATAAAATAGATTATTTTCCCAATAATTTATTGAACTGTTGGCCAACAAAGTCTTTTACTTTACCAACCCAAGA
>JBBIQZ010000029.1:0-345 GCA_037442065.1 bacterium
CTTAAAAAACTAAGTGAAAATGGATATCTTTTTGCAATTAAAAAGCAGGAGATACGAGGAGGGCTAGTTGTTCCTTTTTACTTTTCGGGGAAGATTTCTAACAATGAACAAGTAGAAGTTACTATTGTTGAAGATCAATCAAATCCCCAAATTTCTGCTTTAACAAACCAGATTTTAGGAAAAGTGGTAGAAGGTTTTGGAGGGCAAGTTGGAGCCCAGAAATTAGGAGCGATATTTTCTAAAACCCCCGGATTAAAAAGTATTTCTCCACCATTTTTTATAACTCCAATAGCAACAAAGCTGGAAGGGCTTTTACCGGGAACGGTAAATTATTTTGAATTTGTA
>JBBIQZ010000029.1:355-8254 GCA_037442065.1 bacterium
TTTTGCCCGCTTTAATTCTTCCTCTGGGAGCAAAATGGTAGTTTTAACTGCTGTGTTAACTGGGCTGGCGGCAACTGTCTCTAGAGAAAAAGAGCAGGGAACCTTAGACGGCATTCTTATTGCTCCCGTGAGTCGTTTAGCCATCATTTTAGGAAAAGCACTGGCTCAGTCCGTAAGGGGGCTTATTCAAGGAGCGATGGTAATGCTTTTGGCAATCTTCCTTTTTGGCGTTACTATCCAAGGAAGCTTGTTTTTAGTTGCCTTGCTTTTATTTTTAGGGATATTTTCTTTTGTAGGATTAGGGATTTTAGTGTCAGCAATCGCCACCGAGCAGGAAACAGCAACTCAACTTCTTTTTATGTTTCAGTTCCCGATGCTTTTTTTATCGGGGGCTTTTTTCCCTTTGCAGCAAATGCCCAAAATAATGCAGCAAATTGCTCACTTTTTGCCGCTTACTTACGCTGTGGAAGCGCTAAGAAAGATTATGGTTTTAGGAGCTGGTTTTGGAGCTGTCGAGAGCGAGATTATCTATCTTTTAATTTTTGGGGCAGTAGCTTTGATAGTTGCCGTTCCTCTTTTTAAAAGAATTATCACAAGATAAGAAGCGAAATATTTATTTAATGTGTTTACTGTAATATAATAAACGCATGAATTACTACGGTTTTTTCCCTACAATGGTTTTGTGGTGGTACGGAAATGGAATTTTAGATTTATTTGAATTTTTGAAAGCCCTTTTTAGCTACATAGAAGGTTTATTTTCGATTGAAATTTTACTTAAAACTCTTTTTGCGCCCTGGAAAAGGTTGGTTTCGGGGAGAAGGCCGGGCTTGGAAGGGTTTAGAGATTGGGCTTTGGATAATTTTGTTTCTCGGAGCGTAGGGTTTTTGCTAAGATTAGCTCTTATTTTTATATTCTTTATTTCTGTTACTTTTTATTTATTTTTTAGCGTGCTGGCGATTATTTTCTGGCTGGGTTTTCCTTTTATACTTATTTATTCTTTCGTCCATATATTTATAGGAAATTAGTATGTTGGAAGATAAAAAAATATCATTTTCCGAAAATACCGAATTTGTTAAAGCTGCCGAAACTTATTTTTATCTAAATAAACCGTTTGTACTTTCTTCTTTAAAGATTTTTTCTCTTTTGGGGTTTTCTTCCTTTGGAATTATTCTTTTAGGAAACCTACAGGCGTTTCTGCCAAAATTTCTAAGGTTTGATTTTTTAAATTCTTTTACCTTAATTTTACTTAAAATCTCTATTTTTTTTGGTCTAATTGCCTTTGCTATTTTAATTTTTATTAAAAATTATTTCCGCAAGCTGGAGGAAAAAAATCAAATTTCAAAAAATGCTTTGGATTTTGAATTTTATAAAATCTGTGACTTAGAAACCGCCAGAATTGTCGGAGTTTTAGAAAAAAATCCGAATGTATTAGAGATTTTGAAAAGATTACTAGATTCTAAGAGAGTTGCTTTTATTTTAAGTGAGCTAAATGCCGGACCCGATTTTTTAGGAAAAATGCTAGAAGGAATTCCAAAAGACGCTTTATCTTACAACCTTTTGCTTAAAGTATTAGAAACCGCTTTAGGGAATGTTTTAGAGGAAGATGCTGAGCAAATTACTGCCGGCGATCTTTTTTATGGATTTTTAAAGTTAAGCGATACTCTTTCTAATCTTTTGCTAACCTTAGAGCTTGACGAAGAAGATCTTAAGAATATTATTTTTTGGGAAAATAATCTTTTTAGGCAGATTAATCATCCTAAAAGCTTAACCGAAAGTTTAAAAGTTAAAACTTCGGGAATTGCTCAAAATTGGGTTTCGGGCTATACCTTAAACTTAAACAGATTTGGTTTTGATATAACAGGCCCTAATTTATTTAATGGTTTTTCTGTTTTTGGCAGGGAAGAGTTAATCTTAGAAATTGAAAACATTCTTTCTAAAAGTTCAAAAAATAATTGTATTTTAACAGGGGAAGTGGGGGTCGGTAAAGCTACTTTAGCTTATGGAATCGCTGAAAGAATATATTGGGGAAAAACATTGCCTTCTTTGGCATACAAAAGAGTGGTTAGTTTAGATATTGGGTCTATGCTTTCAGGAGCAATAAATCAAGAGGAGGTAGAAGCGCGGTTTTTAAGTATTTTAGGAGATGCTGCTGCTGCCGGCAATATAATTCTTTTTATAGATAATATTCATACATTGTTTTCCGGAGGAAAAGTAGGCACTATCGATGCCTCGGAAGCATTAATTCCGTATCTTCAAAATCCTAATCTTCAGATCATATGCACAACTACCAACCGAAATTTTCAAACATACATAGAGCCTAAAACTGCTTTAGTAAATTGTTTTGAAAAAATAGAAGTTCCCCCGACGGATAAGCAGCAAACAATAAGAATTTTGGAAGATTTAAGCCTTTATTATTCAAATAGATTCAAATTAAGAATAACTTACAGCGCCCTAAAGGAAGTCTACAGACTCGCAGATAATTTTATAACCAACAAAGAATTTCCGGAAAAAGCCATTGATATTTTAGATAGCGCCTGTTCTTCGGCTAACAGTTCAAATATAGGCATATTAGATAGTCGCGCTTTAGATTCGGTTGAAGAAAAAATATTAAATATTCCCGTAAAGGAAGCTGAAGAAGATGAAAAAGAAAAATTGCTTCATTTAGAAGAAAGAATTCATGAAAGAATTATCGGTAAAAATGAAGCCGTAAAGGCAGTGGCTGATGCCTTACGAAGAGCAAGGACTAAATCAAAAGATGATAAAAGGCCAATAGGTAGTTTTTTATTTCTAGGTCCTACAGGCGTTGGTAAAACCGAGCTTGCTAAGGCTTTAGCGGAAGTTTATTTTGGCGATGAAGCCTGTATGGTTAGAATGGATATGAACGAGTATCAGGATGCGGGAGCCCAAGACCGATTTATAGGTAAAAAATTACCCGGAACTTTTGAACTAGAAGCCGGTGACTTGGTAAAAGGAGTGAGAGAAAGGCCTTTTTCAGTTATTCTTTTGGACGAGTTGGAAAAAGCTCATCCGAATATACTAAACTTATTTTTACAAATTCTTGATGAGGGATATATAACCGACGGCATGGGAGAAAAGGTAATTTTTTCCAATTGTATTATTATCGCAACTTCTAATGCTGGCGCTAATTTTATAAGAGAGAATATCAGAAAAGGAACGGATATAAAAATTCTTTCAAAAGAACTTTTAAATTATCTTTTAAAAGAAAATATTTATAAACCTGAATTTTTAAATAGGTTCGATGGAGTTATCGTTTTCCCGCCGCTAACTCAAGAAGAAATTTTAAGGATTGCCAAACTTATGTTTAAGGCAATAAAAGAAGAATATAAAAAACGTGGTTATGTTATTGAGCTTGCGCCGGAAGTTTTAGAAAAGCTTTCCCAAATGGGTTTTGAGTCGGAACTTGGGGCAAGGCCAATGAAAAGGGTTTTTCAGGATGTTTTGGAAAATTTCTTAGCAACTAAAATTTTAGAAGGTAAAATTGAAAAGGGCGAAACATTTACAGTTAATTTAGATGATTTGAAAGAAAGAATTTCTTAAATTTTTATGAAAAAAATATTAACGCTTTGTGTTATTCATAAGGGATCACAAATGCTTTTAGGGCTTAAAAAGCGAGGCTTTGGTAAAGGGCTTTGGAATGGCTTTGGCGGGAGAATAAAAAAGGGAGAAGATATTGAGGTGGCGGCCCTAAGAGAGCTTAAAGAAGAAGTGGGAATTGAAGCTCTAGATATAAAAAAGAGAGCTGTTTTTTCTTTTTTAGGTGAGAAGGATCACAAAACGAAAAAATGTGGCCCGACGACAAATATTGGCTTCCTTTGTTGTTGAAGGACGAGAATCTGTCTGGTACTTTTATTTTTGATGATCAAAATAGGCTAATGGTTATTATAATGGTGTTCAAGTAAAAGCCTATGCTGAAAGAAGTCAGAAAATTTTAGACGGAACAAAGAATTTTAGGTGTGATCTTTTCTGGTATTGGATTACTACTTCTACTGCTGAAGAATGAAAAACCAAACTTGATAAGGTAAAATCGGATTCCGAAAAATATCTTGCCGAGTTAGATCAAAATAAAGCTCCCGGCAAGGCTAAAGTATTAGAATCCAAACTAAAGGATTATTTAAATCAAGCCAAGTCGTTATCAACTGGTGATTTCGCAGAAATTACCGAATGGGGAATAGAGCTTGATAAAGCAGGAAAGGACCTAACCGATACAGAATTTACCAATACTTCCTCAGCAGCAGGCATAGTTGCTGATTTAAAAACCGCTAAGGGTAAAATAGATGATATAGTTGCCAAGCTAGATGTTCTAAAAGTGCCCAGTGTTTTAAAAGAACAAAACAATGAGATAAAAAAAGCCCTAAAGAATATTTCCGGAGTATTTCAAAGCTTAATTGATGATGTGAATGCCGGCGATTACACGGATATTTATTCTCTAGAAAACGATATTTATACTGAAGCAGGTAAATTCAGTCAATCGGATCGCTGGAAAGTTCCATAGAAGATCAGTACAAAACTGATAAGGATAAACTTGATAGTTTAAGAAATGATATAAAGGGTCAAAGTTCAAGCTTGAAGAACACAACTTTTTCTTTCTAGACGAGGTTATCCAGCGCTTTTCTTAAAGCGCTGGGTTTAGGAGGGGCCGAACTGGCATTAGCCAGTTCGGCCCCTCTTTTAATAATTTTTTTAAAACCCTAGTTTCTGCTATAATTTTAATAGGGAATGCTTATGAATAGCGAAATTATAATCATTGGTTTTACAATAATTTTAGGCTTCATAATTTTAGCTTTGTTTTTGAGCAAAAAATTAGAGTCTCTTAAAGAAGGAAAAGACGACAAAAGCCTTTTAATGTTTCAGCAGCAATTAAGTGATTTACAGAAACAACTTCAGAATGGATTATCGGAATCAACGCGAGCCATTCAAGATCATTACAAAAATAGTTTTAACACAATGAAAAATGTTACAGAAGAGCTTACGAAGGTGGTTGGCATAACCGAACAGCTTCAGGGGTTGGAATATATATTGAAGAATCCAAAACAGAGAGGGATTCTTGGAGAATATCATTTGGAAACATTGCTTAAGAATACATTTCCGCCCAATCAATATAAAATGCAATACAGCTTAGGGATTGATGACATCACAGGGAAAGAACTGATAGTTGATGCAGTTTTATTTACTAAGGAAGGAGTGGTTCCTATTGATGCGAAATTTTCTCTAGAGAATTACAATAAAATAGTTCAAGAGAAAAATGAAAGAATAAAAGATGAGTTGCAAAAAAAGTTTAAACAAGACTTAAAAGCAACAATCGACCAAACTGCTAAATATATACAACCTGGAAGAAATACAACAGATTTTGCTTTTATGTTTATTCCTTCCGAAGGAATTTATTATGATCTATTGGTTAATAAGATAGGCTCTGTTAACGTGAATACCACCGATCTGATTGAGTATGCATTTAAAAAGAGAGTTATTATTGTTTCACCTAACTCTTTTTATGCCTATTTGCAAACAGTTTTACAGGGTTTAAGGGCTCTTAAAATAGAGGAATCGGTAAAAGACGTTATAAAGAAAATTCAGGATTTTGATACTCATTTAATTAGGTATGATAATTATTTTAAAAAGATCGGATCTAATCTTTCTGCCACAGTATCTGCTTATAACAATGCTGATAAAGAGCTTAAAAAAATTGATAAAGACGTTACCAAGATACTGCCAGAGAAAAAGAAGGCCATCGAGGTTGTCCAGGTTGATAAACCGCAATTAGAATAGTAATATATATCATATGAATTGGTTATTAAAACTAGAAAAAACTAAAAAAGAATTAGAGAAAACCATCGATTTAGAGCGGAAAAAGTTGTTGATGGAAAAAGAGATGGTTTCTTTTCAAATTAAAAACTTAGAAAAAAAGCTTGAAGAAGTAGAAGAATTGGAAAGCGAGCTTTTAGAGTATAAAAAGGAAAAAGAAGGAATTAAAAAGCTGGAAGAAGAGTTGATATCAAAAAAGCAATTTCTAAAAGATTTAAACTCAAGGATTTTCAACATTAAAAATTCCAATAAAGAAATGGCTAAGAAGGGTGAGGCAGTAAAAATTAAGCTTTCCCTTCTTGAGGACCCAGAACCTTTCTGTCCCATTTGCCATAAAGAATTAAGGTATGACCAAAAGGTTAATATTAAGGCTAGTCTTTCTCAAAAAGTACATCACGAAAGCGAACTTTTAAGGAGAAACCTAGAACAGCTTAAGGAGCTGGAACAGAAAAAAGAACTAAACGAAGAGGCTTTTAGGGAAATTGAAAGAAAAATTTTAGCCAAGCCGTTAGTTTTTGATAAGATTTCTCAAATTACAGGAAGGTTGACTGAAATTAAAAAAGAAGCCACAAAACTTAGAGGACTTGAGAAGAGGGAAAGAGAAATTTCTAGCATTTTAAACGAAAACTCTTATTCACCAATGGCTCAAAAGTTATTAAAAGAAGTAAATAAAGAAATAAGAAAGAATTTATGACCCTTAAAAGTTATTTAGTAGGTATTTCCATTTCCACCGCTTTATGCTGGGCCGCGTGGGCTTTGACAATATTTAATATTGACCCTGCAAACGCCGGAAACCTTGGTCTTTTAAGCTTTTTTGTGAGTTTATTTTTCGCCATTGTGGGGACTTTAACCATTGGCGGATTTTATTTAAGGCTTTGGTTTTCTAAAAATGAATATTATTTTGAAAACATTAACATTTCCTTTAGGCAAGCAATTTTGGCTGCTTTTTCTATCGTAGGTTTGCTTATTTTGCAGGCTTTAAGAATTTTAAATTTATTTGATGGTATATTATTTGTTTTATCAATAATTCTTCTAGAAGCTTATTTTTTAGCGAGGCGTTAATGAGAGAAAATCTAAAAGAAATTGAGAAAGAAGCTTTAAAAAGGGTAGATGGAGTAGCTTCCGTCGCCGGTTTAGAAACCGTAAGAGCAAAATATTTAGGAAGGAAGGGAGAGCTGACTTTGCTTTTACGTTCTTTATATAAACTTCCGGAGACAGAAAGAAAAGTGGTTGGGCAAAAGGCTAACGAATTAAAAGTAAAGCTTGAGAAAGCAATTGAAGCGAAAAAGAATCTTTTTTTAAAGGGTACTTTTAAAGGACAATTAGAACAAGAATGGCTTGATGTTACCCAGCCGGGGGAAAAATTTAAGGTCGGTAGCCTCCATCCTGTTACTAAAATTATTAAGGAATTAAGCGATATTTTTTCCTCGATGGGATATGAAATTGCCGAAGGCCCGGAAGCCGAAGATGATTATCATAATTTTGAAGCTTTAAATATGCCGCCCGAGCATCCGGCTCGCGACGCCTGGGACACTTTTTATCTAACCAATGGTTTGGTAATGCGAACTCATACAACCTCGGTTGATGTTAGGGTTTTGGAAAAAAGAAAGCCGCCGTTGCGAATCTTTATTCCCGGAAGAGTTTACCGGTATGAAGCCGAAGATGCCACTCACCTTTCTGTTTTACATCAGCTTGACGGGTTTGTTGTTGATAAAAATATTTCCTTTTCCGATTTAAAAGGAACATTAATTTCGGTGATGCAGATTCTTTTAGGAAAAAATATAAAAGTTAGGTTTAGGCCAAGTTTTTTCCCTTTTACCGAGCCTTCGGCCGAAGTAGATGTCTCGTGTGTTATGTGCGGCGGCAAAGGATGCCGGTCTTGTGGCGGAGACGGCTGGCTTGAACTTTTGGGTTCAGGGATGATTCATCCACAAGTTTTACGAAATGTTGGTTTGGACCCTAAAGAATATTCCGGTTTTGCTTTTGGGATGGGCTTAGATAGATTAGCGATGCTTAAATATAAGATTGATGACGTAAGGGAATTTATGAAAGGTGATTTAAGGTTCTTAAATCAATTTT
>JBBIQZ010000030.1:0-8071 GCA_037442065.1 bacterium
TGTAAAGTAAATCAAATTGTTTGTCTGGGGCTTTTTTATATCAAATACGACCCTTTTTTGTTATAATTTCTTTATATTATGCTAAATTCGGCTAAATCTTTTTTAAATATTCCGGTGGTAAGCCTTTATAATACCCAAAAAATTGGTTCGCTTTTGGATTTTATTATTGATTCTGATCAGGGAAAAGTTGTAGGAATAATTGGCGAGAAAAGCGGCATTTTTAAAAAAACTATAAAAGTTATTTCCGTGGTTGATATAAGAGAAATTTCTAAAGAAGCAGTTATCGTTGACAGCGAAGATGTTTTAGTTTACCAACACGAAATAGTAAAAATAGAAAACCTTCTAAAAGCCGGGGTAAAAATTTTTGGCAGTAAAGTGGTTACTGAAGGAGGAAAATTATTAGGAAGAGTTTCTGACTTTTTAATTGATGAACTTTTTTATATAGCTAAGCTTTTAGTTAGACCATCTTTGGCAAATATTTTAGAAAGCCAACTGATAATTAATAGAGATTCTATTTTAGCTATAACCAAAGATGAAATTATTGTAAAAGATAATTTAGAAGAGATAAAAGAAGATATTAGAGTAAGCGAGACAGCATGAATAAAAACAAAATAAAAAATAATCTATATGATGTTGTTATTGTTGGTGCCGGGCCTGCTGGTTTGAGTGCGTCTTTGTACGCCTTTCGATATAAACTTAAAACTTTAGTTATAGGTAAAGAAATTGGCGGAAATCTTCTTTTAACTTCCGAAATAGAAAACTTTCCTGGGCAAAGAAAAATAAAGGGAGTAGAGCTGGCCAATATTTTTAAAGACAGTATAAAAGATAAAATTTTAGTCTTAAAAGAAAAGGTTACGGAAATTTCTAAAGATAACAATAAATTTAAAGTAAAAACTAAAGCCAAAGAATTTAAATCAAAAGAAATTATTTTGGCTTTAGGGGCAAAAAGGAAAAAGCTAGAAATTCCCGGCGAGAAAGAATTCGAAAAAAGAGGTGTTAGCTATTGTGCAATTTGCGACGCTCCTCTTTTTAAGGGTAAAAAAGTAGTTGTGGTTGGCGGCGGAAATGCGGCTTTTAAAACGGCAATATTGCTTTCTTTGTATGCGCGGGAAGTTTTTCTTTTGGCAAGAAGAGGATTTATAGCAGATCCAGTTTTAATTGATGAAGTTAAAAAAAATAGAAAGATTAAGATATTTGAAAATAAACAACTTAAAGAAATTAAGGGTCAGCAATTCGTGTCTGAAGTGATTCTTTCTAAAAAAATTTCTGGTAAAATAAGGCTTAAGGTAGAAGGGGTTTTTGTGGAAGTGGGTATCGATCCGGATGTAGAAATTTTAAAAAAATTAACGCTTAAAAAAGACAAGAAGGGCTTTATAAAAACTAACGATAAAATGGAAACCAGCATCCCGGGGCTTTATGCTATTGGAGATTTAAGCACTGGTTCTGGAGGTTTAAGGCAGATAATAACTGCAGCTTCCGAGGGCGCAATTGCGGCAACTTCGATTTATCAAAAATTAAAAGAAAAAAATTAATGGAAAACAAGAAATTTGATTTGATAATTTTAGGGAGCGGACCGGCCGGACTTCAGGCGGCAATATATACTGCCAGAGCCGGAATTTCTACTTTAGTTTTAGGTAAAAAAGAAAATTCAAGGCTTTTTAGGGCCCATTTAATTTCCAATTATTTTGGTTTTCCCGACGGGATAGATGGAGCAAAGCTTTTAGAGGATGGGATAAAGCAGGCTTTAAATCTAAAAGCGGTCATAAAAGAAGAGGAAGCAATAGATATTTCTAAAGATAAAGAAAACTTTCTGGTTAAAACTTCAAAAAATGAATATGTAGGGGTAAGTATTCTTTTAACAACCGGCATTAAGAATGTTTCGTCAGGAATTGCCAAAGAGAGAGAATTGACAGGAAGAGGAATTTCTTTTTGCGTTGCTTGCGACGGTTCTTATTTTAAAGAAAAAAGGGTAGGAGTTTTGGGTGCCGGGGATTTTGCCGCAAAAGAAGCTTTAGAGCTTTTAGAATACACAAAAGATATTTCAATTTTTACAAATGGAGAAGAAATTAGTATCAGTAATGATTTTAGAAATAAGTTAGAAATAGCAAAAATAAATTTTATCACTTTAAAGTTAAAGGAATTTTTAGGAGAAAATAAGCTGGAAGGAGTTTTGGGCGAGGATGAAAAAAAAATAAATTTAGATGGAATGTTTATTGCTAAGGGTGTGCCCAAGGCTTCTGATTTTGCCTATAAATTGGGACTTTCAATTCTTAACGATTTTATAGTTTGTGACAATAAAGGCAAAACAAACATTCCCGGAATTTTTGCTGCTGGCGATGTTATTGGTAATAATTTGCAGGTTGCTTCGGCCGTTGGCTCGGCAGTTAATACGGCTTTTGCTATTATGTCATTTCTAAAAACTAAGGAGAATCGGCAGTGAGCTTACTATTTACTTCTTTTATATTGGGTGTTGTTCAGGCATTAACAGAGTTCTTGCCGATTTCTTCCTCGGGACATTTAATTTTAATAAAGGAATTTTTGCATTTCGATCCTCATATTTTTGATTTATCGTTTGATATTATCTTGCATGCCGGAAGTCTTTTAGCTTTAGTTTTATTTTTTAGAAAAGATTTGGTTAAAATGATTAAGTCACTCTTTAGTAGAGGATCAGATAATAAGTTGCTTTATTCTATCGTTATAGCAACTTTTCCGGCGGTTATATTTGCTTTACTTTTTAGTAATCTTATTGAAAATAATATAAGGAGTGGTTTTATTGTTTCTTCAATGCTTATTTTAGGAGGCATATTTTTACTTCTTGCCGAAAAAATTTCTAAAAAAACTAAAGAATTAAAAAATATTAAGTTTGGTGATGCAGCCGTAATCGGAGGGGCACAATCTTTGGCTCTAATCCCGGGGATTTCCCGTTCAGGCTCTACTATAGTTTCGGCACTTTTTTTAGGCTTTAAGCGAGATGAGGCAGCAAGATTTTCGTTTTTGCTTTCCATCCCGGTAATATTTTTAGCTTCCACAAAAGATATTTTTGATATTGTAAAGCAAAATAATCTTACCACCCCTTCTTTAGATATTTACGTTGTTGGTTTTATAACTTCATTTATTTTTTCGTTTATCGTTATTAAATTTTTATTAGAATTTTTAAAAAATCATACACTTAAAGTCTTTGCTTATTACCGATTTGTAATAGCCGCCTTATTTTTATTAATTTTTGTTTTATAAATTATGTTTTTAAATATGCCTCCTCAAATTATAGTATTTTTGGTTTCACTTTTTCCTATCGGTGAAAGAGCGGTTATTCCTTTAGCAATGAAAGTTTATGGTTTATCCGCTTTAGAAGCTTTAATAATTTCAATTTTAGGAGCCATATTGCCAGTAGCATTTGTGGTTTTTCTTTTAGGCCCGATTTCTAGTTTTCTATCGAAATATTCTAAAGCGATAAAAAATTTTTTTGATTGGCTTTTTAGGCACACCCAAAAAAAACACGGCCGGCAATTTGAATTGTTTAAAGGCTTAGCTTTATTAATTTTTGTTTCGATTCCCTCGCCGATCACTGGCCCTTGGGGCGGAGCTTTGGCGTCTTTTGTTTTTGGCATACCGCCTAAAAAAGCGCTTCCTTTAATATTCGGCGGAGTTTTAATATCAGGAATTATAATTATTTTTTTAACCGAAGGTGTTAGTATTATATTTAGATGATAGAATTTAATTTTTCTAAAAATATTATAAATAATGGTCTCAGACTTATCGAGGTTCCCAAAGCTAAAACCGGAGCAGTGTCTGTTTTAGTTGCCATAAAGGCCGGTTCAAGATTCGAAGAATTAAAAGTTTGGGGGATTGCTCATTTTTTAGAACATATGTTTTTTAAGGGAGGGAAAAGATACAAGAATGCTAAAGAGGTGGCTTCGGCAATAGACAAAGTGGGTGGAATATTTAACGCCTTTACCGATAAGGAGGAAGTAGGTTTTTTTGTTAAATTGCCAGGTGAGAAAATAGAAATTGCATTAGATATTCTTTCCGATATGCTTACAAACTCCCGTTTTTTAGAAAGTGACATAAAAAAAGAAGCAAATGTAGTTATTGAAGAAATGAATATGTACGAAGATTCTCCGATGTTTCAAACTACTGAACTTTTAGAGAGTATTTTATATAAAAATAGTTCTTTGGGAAGAAAAATAATCGGTCAAAAAGAAACAATCAAAAAAATTAAAAGAGGAGATTTTTTAAACTATACTGAAAAATTTTATAAGCCGGAAAATATCGTTATTGTAATAGCTGGAGACACAAGTTCGCTTTCTAAGGAATTAGTTTCTAAACTATTTAAGTTTTCTTCTTTGAGAAAATCTATAAAATCTCCCAAATTAAAAGAATATCAGAAAAAACCAGAAGTAAAAAACAAGTTTAAGGAAACTAATCAAAGCAATTTTTCTTTAGGATTTAGGATGCCGGAGGCAACTTTTTCTCATAAAGATTTTTTTGCCTCTCGAGTTTTAAGTGTTATTTTAGGCGAAGGAATGAGTTCGAGGATTTTTTTAGAAATTAGAGAAAAGAAAGGTTTAGCTTACCGGGTTTCATCTTCTGTTCAATCTTTTACTGACGCCGGCTACATAGAAGTTTCGGCAGGTACCCCTAATGACAAAATTAAAGAAGCGCTTTCGGCAACTCTTTTGCAATTTAGAAAGTTAAAAGAAAAAAAAGTAAGTAAGGAAGAATTAAATAAAGCTAAGGAATATTTAAAAGGAAAGCTGACCTTAAGTTTAGAAGATTCTTTAGAAACTGCTCTTTTTGTAAGTAAACAAGAATTGCTTACTTTTAAAATTTTACCTATTTTAGAGATTTTTCAAAAAATAGAAAGCGTTAGCGCGGAAGACATCCAAAGGTTGGCCAACAACGATTTTAAAAATAATAAGCTAAACTTAGCGGTTATTGGTCCATTTAAAAGCGAAGATTCATTCTTAAAGATTTTAAAGATTTGAATAAATTCTAAAGAATATTTATAATAAAACTATTATTATTTAAATACTATTTAAAAAGGAGGAAGAATGAATTATTTTAAAATCTTTAAAAAAGCAAAAGAAAACCAGTATTTTAGAGAAGTTTTAAAAACAGCTGATAATACTCAAGTAGTAGTAATGAGTATAGAAGTTGGTTCGGAAATCGGCGAAGAGGTGCACGATAAAGAAGACCAGATTTTAGTTTTTATTGAAGGTGAAGGCGAAGCCAGAGTTGCCGGAGAAACACAAAAAATAGAGTCCGGGGATTTAGTTTTGGTTCCCAAAGGCACAGTTCATAATTTTATAAATACCGGTAGTATTCCTTTAAAACTTTTTACAACCTACTCGCCGCCTCATCATCCGGAAGGTACAATTCACCAAACCAAGGCCGACGCCGAAAAAGCAGAATATTAGTTTAAGGCTGGTTTTTTAGGAGAAGTTTTCTTTCTGGCAATAGGTAGATTAAAGACCATTGTTGTTCCTTGTTCTTCTTTAGAGATTGTTTTTATTGTCCCACCCATTTTCTCTACCAATTGCTTACAGATAAAAAGTCCCAGTCCAGTTCCGTGAATATTTTTAGTTTTTTCGTTTTTGACTCTGTAAAATTTTTCAAATAACCGTTTTTGTTCTTCTTTGGTCATCCCAATGCCGTTGTCTCTTACAAGAGTTGAAAGTTTATTTTCATGAATATGATGCGAAACCTCTATGTGGCTGTTTTTGGGGGAATATTTTATAGCATTATCAATTAAATTTATTAAAACCTCCTTTACTTTTTGGTTATTACCAACAATTTTAGGCAGATTTTTTATAGGGTGGTAAGAAAGAGCAATGTTTTTGTTTTTTGCTTTAGTTTCTAAATCTTTTATAACTTCACTGGTTATTTTTTTAAGATCAACTTCTGTTTTTTCAAATAAAAGCTGACCGGACTCTGATTTTACAGCCTCCAAAAGATCAGTAACCAGGTTAGAAAGATGCATATTTATTCCTTGTGCAGTTTTAACAAGATTCTTTGAGTCTTTATTAAGACTAGAATTTTTCAAAAGCATTCCTAAATAGCCGTCTAGGATAAAAATAGGGTTGGCTAATTCGTGGGCTACCACATAAACAAACTCATCTTTTATTCTATTAAGCTCTTTTTCGGAGGTGGCATCATGAATATTAATGACTGTTCCGATGAAGTTTTTATCTTTATGGATAATAGGAGCGACGGTTAAGGAAACGGGTATTAAGTTTTTATCTTTTGTTTCTAAGATTATTCCTTCTTTGTAGTTTGCGCTCATTAGTTTTCTCTCATCTATAATCTTTGAAACTTTGCCGACTTTCTCGCTTTTAATTTTTAAAACTTTGCTAAATTTTTTATGAAGGATTTTTCCACCAATTATATCTAAGGCTTTTTTATTAGCCAAAACAATTTCATCTTTATTATTTAAAACAAAAAGCAGTTCGCCGATGCTGTTTAGGATAGATTTTTTTTCTTCGTTCTTACGATTTAATTCATCGGTTTTATAAAATAATTTTACATTTTGATCAATGATTGTTTTTGAAGCCCGGCGGAATATCCAGTAAAGGGATAAGAAAAGGATAACGAAAAATGCTAGAATCAATCCCCATACTGAAAGCTGAAATATAGAAATACTTTTTAAAACGCTGGTTATATCAAAGGAAAACTCCACCACTCCGGCCGGCACATTGTTATCTTGGGGAGTAATTGGTACATATACTTCGATGATATTTTTAGAGCTTTCGTTTTCATGCTCTTTTTCGTTTTGGCTGTTGCCAAAGATTACTACTGGACTATTGCTTTCTATGGATTTTTTAAATTTTTCGTTTTCGAATTCTTGGCCAATTAGCGCTTGATCGTTAGAATGAATAATTTTACCGTTGCCATTGTAGATTATTAGCCTGTTTAAGTTATTGGTTTCTACCATGTGGCGGTATTCATCAAACACCTTTTGATTTAATTCTGGATTTTCAAAAACCTCTTTAGTTAAAATTGAAGCATGTTCTTTGATGTGAGAGGTATTTTCTTCTTTGATTCTTTCTAAAATAAAACTTTTAAATTGGCCCGTTAAAATGAAACTTAAAACTATCGCAGAGCTAACAAGCGTTATAAAACTATAGAGCAAAAACTTTTTAGTTAAAGAAAGTTTAAATTTCATTTGTTTAGCAGATTATTAATATAATTATACTTATCTCTTTGAATGAAAGAAAGGATAAAATTTGTTTATATGATCTTGTTTTCTACGTAGGGAAAAGTTTACAATTAATTTATAAAAGGAGCAAGAAAGGAGTAATGGGTAATAGTTAATCGTTATTTGTAATTTATTTTGTAAAGGACTGTCCTTTTCTAAAAAGGACAGTCCTTTTTAGATGAGAAAATTATCTAAATCGGTTAAAGTGTAAAATATACTTGACATTATGTAAAGGATACTTTACAATGTATTTATGGAACTTAGGAATAGGATAAAAGAACTTCGGGCAAGGGATAATCTGACGCAAGAGGAGTTGGCGAAAAAAGTGGACGTTACCCGTCAAACGATCATCTCTATCGAAAAAAGCGAGTATACACCTTCGACATTATTGTCTTTAAAAATCACCAAAGTTTTTAAGGTTCCATTTGAAGAAGCTTTTTATATTAAAAAGTAAATAAGCCCGACTTCATTAAAGTTTTTACGGGCTTCGGTTTTTGCAGAGAATAATTAAATAAAGATCTAAGTAGGAAAAATGAAAATTACAGAAAAAAGCATCGATAAAAAAGTTGACGAAAGGGGCGTGCAAATTCTCGGCAATATTTATAAAAGAGTGTTTCGGGTTTCTGATATCATAATTGCTTTGGTTGCCGCTGTCTTTTTTATGATTTCTTTGTATAGTGAGGTAACTTTTACCGCAAAAGAAGTTGCGATATTATTGGTCGTAATAGCTTTTGTTTATAGACTGATGCTTAAGTATTCAATAAAAAGATCAAATATTATTGAGGAGGAAAAAAAAGAAAAATAAAACATCAGTGCAAAGAGCGGTCCTTTGGGCGGCGGCGATAGCGGCTACCGCTTACCTTTTCAGGGGACAAG
>JBBIQZ010000031.1:0-1952 GCA_037442065.1 bacterium
TTTGTTTTTTTGCTCATTTTACAAGCGCTTAATTTTTAAGTAGTAGCTATTATATAAGGGTAAATCCTAATGTCAAATTCTAAATACCAAATCAAATCATAAATCTAAATGTATAAATTTTGACATTTAGTCATTTGTCATTGATTTGACATTTGAACTTTGAAATTTGGGTTTAAAACGCTGTTTTGCATAATTCTGCTAACTATTAGCTATCGACATTTATTTACCTTAAATGACCATATAAAGTTAGATAACCGTTTTGGTGATCAATTATTATGTAATGACCAAATCCGGAACCAACACCGCCTTTGCCCACACCTTCAAAAATAATAACTCCGTCTTTAGCGGCTCTTACCGGTGTTCCTTCAGGTGTGCCAAAATCAATGCCGCCCGGCCAACCAGAACCGCGACCTCGATGACTAAAGGTTCCCCAAAAACCTTGAGTAATGGGGGCGCCGGGAACTGGAAAGCTAAAAATCCCCACCGATAAAAGAGGCATCGGATCAATATCTTGTCCGTTTTGATAAAGGCCAAAATGTAAATGGGGCGCGGTAGAAAAACCAGTATTTCCTGAACGGGCTATGACTTCGCCTTGATGAATTCTTTGGCCGGCCCTTGCTCCCGAATAAGGCAAGCCAATTGCCGTGGGGCTGGCACCCGAAGACAAAGCCGCCACAATAGAAGCCACCTGCGATTTGTTCTCCAAAGCTTGATTTAGAATTTGCTGGTATACTTTCTCATCACCCTTAGTTTCTGCTAAAAGCTTGTTTTTGGCTAAAATTTGGGTTTGCAATTCCTCTTTTTTTCTCTCTTCTTCTCCAAGCAAAGATTTTTGATCTTCAAGCTTTTTGGCCTGTTCGCCTCTTTTCATATCTAAAAGATTTTTTATATCATGGATGCTTTTAACCGAATCAAAAATTTGGCCGTCCACAGCTCTAAGGTAAGATTCTTGGTCTAAAATAGAACTTAAAGACCCGCTCTCTGCTAAAACTTCAATAGCGCCGTAATTACCTCTCTCGTAAAGCATTCTAATGCCTTGTTTTAATTTATCTTGCTCGTTTTCTAATTTAAATTCATTAAGCTTGATATCGTTATCTATGGCATCTAGATCTTTTTGGATATCAACAAGCTTATTAGACATATCATTTATTTGATCTTGGGCTTTACCGATTTGGTCGTTTAATTGAGCAATGTCGCCTTTTAGTGTTTTGGCCTGGGCTTCTTTTTCGGCAATTTTTTGATTTTGGGCAGCAATAATTTTGTCAAATTCTAGAGTTTTTTCTTGGATCAATCTATCGGTTTCTGAATCAGCTCTGGCGAAAGTGAGGGCGAAAAAAAATAGAGCCAAAAGTATTACCATTGAGACAATGGTCTTTAGGGCTCTAATATTAATTTTTTTACCGAAAGCTAAAAAAGCCATTACAAGTATATATTATACCCTTTTTACGCTTAAAAAGCAAACATTTGCTCTATTCTTTTGAGTGATCAAAAGAACCAAAAATCACCAAGCTCTCGCAAAAAATTAGTAAAATACGAATTTTTGTTCTCTAAAATATGCAAACTCCTCGTTTTGCTCGTCAAACAATGCATATTTTACCCTTCGCCACGTCTAACGTGGCTTCGGGTCGCTTACGAAAAATCCGGTTTTACAAAAATTTTTGCTCGGATGCTTGGGTTTTCTATTTTTTGCAACCTTTCAAAAAAGCGCTCGGAAAAATAACGAAAAGATAAGCGGTGTCGCTGAAAGCGATAGCGAGAACTTGCCAAGTCGAACAAAACGCGCGTGAGCTGCTTTTTGTAAGACCTTTAGTTCAAGTTCATAAGCTTAGATTGAGTTATTTTTTAGCTTTTTTGGAACTCGGTTGCGAGTTTTTACTCCACTTTTGTCGGCACAAAAGTGGAAAATATTACTTATTTACTGCATATGCCCGTACAAGGTTGAATAACCATCG
>JBBIQZ010000031.1:1969-5041 GCA_037442065.1 bacterium
TTATCACATAGTGCCCAAAACCAACGCTTCTGTTTCCGCCATTAAAAACCATAACACCCGAATGAGCAGCTTTAACCGGCGCGCCCGGATAACCGGCAATATCCAATCCTCCTGGCCAGCCTACTCCTCGGTGGCTAAAGGTTCCCCAGTATCCTTGGGTAACCGGCCCGGAAACCGGCCAAATTAAATAACTTCCCATATATGGGGCCGGATCAATGTCTGCTCCGCCTCGATACAATCCAAAATGAAGGTGAGAAGCCGTAGAAAATCCGGTGTTATCTTCGTAGCCAATAACATCCCCTGCATTAACATATCCAGAAGATACATATCGCCCGCCGCTTGGTGCTGGAGTATATCTTCCCGGTTGAGGCGCCGGCGCCGGACTTACTCTTCTGGGGACCGACATTAGCTGGGAAATTTGAGCCGAAACTGCCGCTTGGTCTCTGGCTGATTGGGCAACTACGCCGGCATAATTTGCCTGCTCGCCTTTGGTTTTTTCTAATAAATTATTTTTAGCTGCTATTTGATTTGCAAGTTCGTTTTGGATTACTACTTGTTCGTTTAATAAAGATTCCTGATCCTGCTTTTTCTTCTCCAAATCTGCTTCTTTGATTTTAAGCTGAGCTTCTAACTCTTTAATTCTTAAAACCATATCATTGATTTTCTTTTGCAAAGCCTTCATATAGCTTTCAGCATTTATTAAATCGCTTAGGCTGCTGCTGGAAGCTAGAACCTCCACAATATCCACGTCACCTTGGCTGTATTTTAATTTTATGGCTTCTTCTAATTTTTTTTGGTTATCTTTCTTTTCTTTTTGAGCCTGAGCAATCTCGTCTTGAACTTGAGCAATTTCGGTATTAGTGATATCAATCTCTGCATTGATTTGCTGAATTCTTAGCTGGGTTTCTTGAAATTCGGCATCCATGGCATCCAATTGCGCCTGTAAATTAGAAACGTCCGAAGCCTTCTGCTGAGCTAAACTGCGGTAATAATTAACCTTCTGATTAATGTTGTTAAGCTCCTGTCTTTTTTGATCTAGGACCGAAGCGCTTTTAACCGGTATTATACCAGCACTAAACAAAAGCAAACTAAACACTAAAAGCGAAAAAACGCTTATTGGTTTTACTAAATTAACTCTTCTAAATTTTTTCATTTTATCCCTCATAATTACTTAATAATTGATAAAAACGGCTTAATGACTGAGGGATAAAAATAAAAATGTCTAATGACTAATTACTAATTTCTAATTGAATAATTGAAGATTGATTGGAAATTGAAAATTAAAAATTGAAAATTGGGTGTTTACACCCTCTTAAGGTGTTTCCTTATGGCAATAGTAGAGCTTATTGTCCCGATAACAATACCTGTTAAAATTTCTAAACCGATAATTAAAAATAATCTTTGTTTTAGATAATCCAAGCTTTGATTTTGAGAAATAATAGTCCAATACTTTGCCATCATTGGAGAAACAAAGTAAACACTTAAGAAAATAATTATAAAGCAGATAACCGCTCCAATTATTCCATAAAGGGCCCCTTCAAAAAGAAATGGCAAACGAACATACCAATTAGTAGCTCCAACAAGTTTCATAATTTCTACTTCTTCCCTTCTGGAATAAATAGTTATTCTGATGGTGTTAAAAATTATCAAAAAGGAAATTGCAACAAAGATAATAGTTAAAGTTAAACCGGCCTTTTTAATAAAATTAGTAAACTTAACTAAAGTTTCAAAAATGTTTTGCTTTTCCCTGTAATTAACCTTGTCAACAATGGGCTTGTATTGATCATTTTCGGCGATTTCAACAATTTTTTGAAGTTTATTGGGGTCTTTAAGCTTCACTTCCAAGCTTGCCCACAAAGGATTGTCACCCGGCTCTAGCTGGGATGTAATTTCTTTATTTTTATCACTTAGATTTCTAAATTCATTCCAAGCTTGCTCTTTGGATTTATAAGTAACGCTTTCAACGCCTTCTTCTTTTTGAATAGTGTTCTTAAATCCATCAACCTGTTCTTGGGGCGCATTATCTTTTAAATGGACACTTAAGTCTATTTTGGAACTTATTTCTTTTACAGTTTCATTAACGCCGATATTCAAAATGACGAACAAACTCAAAATGAAAAGAGTAATCACCATCACAAAAACAGCCGCTAGAGAAAGCCATCCGTTTCTCCAGAAGTTTCTAAATCCCATTTTAAATATTCTTTTTATACCTACAAGTGTCATAGTATGTTTAGTTATTAGTAATTAGTTATTAGGCACTAGGCGCTGAAACCATTTACTGGTACCCGATGCCTAATTACTGATGCCTCCTCTTATATTACGTACCCTGCTTCTTCGCGGTCATAACTTATGGCCCCTTTTTCGACCGCGATAACTCTTTGTTGAAGTTTGTTTACAATTTCTCTATTGTGGGTGGCCATAATAACAGTTGTACCCAATTCATTAATTTTTAAAAGAATCTGGATAATGCCCCAAGCAGTTTTAGGGTCCAAATTTCCGGTTGGCTCATCGGCGACTAAAATTTTTGGCTGGTGAGCTAAAGCGCGGGCAATAGCTACCCTTTGTACTTCTCCACCGGATAATTCTTCGGGGAATACTTCTTGTTTTTCTGCTAAACCAACCAAATTTAAAATTTTTGGAACTACTCTTTTTATATCCCGACCATGTTCTCCGGAAACCTCCATCGCAAAAGCGACATTCTCGTAAACGGTCACTTTGGGTAAAAGTTTAAAATCCTGAAAAACAACACCTAATTTTCGACGATAATAAGGAATTTTCCTCATCGGCATGCGGGCAATATTAATCCCGCCCACTACGATTTGACCGTTTGTTGGCCGCTCTTCGGCAATTAAAAGCCTAATTAGGGTTGTTTTTCCTGCACCGGACGGACCTACAATACAAATAAATTCTTTGGAGCCTATTTTTAGATTTACATTCTTTAAGGCAACTGTGCCGTTTTGATATATTTTGTCTACTTTTGAAAATTGAATCATCTAATTTATTTTGCCCCCTTTTAAGCAATTTATATAAAACAATGGTAACACAATTGGACATACTAAACAAATTAAAAAC
>JBBIQZ010000031.1:5141-7834 GCA_037442065.1 bacterium
GCAATTTATATAAAACAATGGTAACACAATTGGACATACTAAACAAATTAAAAACCATGTCAAGAGGAAAATGTGGATAAGTGAAATAAACTCAAAGTATAGGGGCGATTCTAAAAAAAATCAAAATACAAAAAAAGACCGAAGTCTGTTTTAAGATACGGTCTAATGTTGTATTTCTCGCATAAGAATCTGCATTGTTGAGGACTTGGAACTTTTTGGTTATTTTTGGTTGCAAAAAAAACATCAAAAACTTATATTCAAATCAAAAGTTGGCGATTCCAAACTATTATCTTCTTCATCGAATTTTTGAACTGATTCTTCGATATCGGTTAAGGATTTTTCTATCTCCCCTAATTTTGCATCTTTTTGTTCGGTTGTTGTTTGCTCCACTTTTGGCGGATTAAAAATTTTAAGAGCATCCGGATTTATATAAAAAACATAGACACCGGCGGCTCCCAAACTTAACAGGAATAAAATTACAAAAAGGACTAAGAACCCTCGGGAACTTTTTCTAGAAGCTTTTTGTTCTAAAATTATGTTCTCTTCTTCCTTCTTGAGAATTTTAACAGGTACTGTCTTTTGCTTAAAATTTTTAGGTGGAATTATATCACGCATCGTAGCCTTTGCAATTTATTATTATTTCTTTTCAAAGGCGAAGATCCTTCGTAGTTTTAGCGAAAAAGGATATCGTCTTTTTTATATTTCGATTTTTATTTCTGTTTTTGGTATATCTGTCCACTCGCTATCTTTTAATTTATACAAACCATTTCCCTGCATTGAGGCATCTCCTTTTCCCTTAACTTCTATTTCTATAAATCCGGAAGAAATCTCTAAGGTAATATTGCTTCCTTTAATTTCAAATTTTTCGATATTCTTATATTGAGTCCAACCATCTCCCATCTCCACTTTATCACCCTTGCCAAATGTTTCAATTTGCGAATCACTGCCAGAATCTTTTATGGTTAGCGTCCCTTGAAAATTATCTTTACTTACTGTTCCAGAAACCGTTAAGTTTCCGGTTAGATTAACAACTCCGTCGCCGTTAATTTTTAATTTAGAAATGTCTCCTTCGACTTTTTTAAGCTTATCTTGATTTATCTCTCCGGTAAAACTTTTTAAATCTGCATAAATTTCTTTAAGGGAGGTAGAAGCTTCTTTAAGTTTTGTCTTGCCGTCAGTAAAGCTTGAAATATTATCTAAAGTTAAGGCGTTAAAAATTATTTTGGCTTCTGTGGCTTTTGCTTTTACTACCAAAAGTTTGTCTTTTATTTCGTTAAGCTTTCCTTGAAGAGTAAAAACATCAAAGCTTTCTTTATCCAGCTCGTTAAGCCTTTTATCGATTTTAGAAACCACGTCATCCAATTTATCTAAAACTGCTTCAATTTTCCAAGAAGCTATATTTCCGGCATATTTTTTGATTTTTATTTCTTCCCCAGACCAAAAATTTTTAAATTCTTGGGCTTTGGATTGAACATCTTCGGCAGTTGCTAAATCATTTATTTCGGTTTCTTTAGAATCCAGCCATTCTATATCTTTTGTAATTTCATCGGTTAATTTTGTTTTTTCTAAATCAGAAGCGTTTGTGTTTTCTATTTCTGTTTTTATCATCCCCAAATATTTAGCCATAGAATTTTTTATTTTTAAAAGATAATCCTTGGCGCGCGAAACCAGTTCATCTTTTTGCTTTTGGCAGGACGGATTATCCACCTTGCAGGCTTGGGCCTTAAATTTATTTAAAAGCTCTAAATAATTTTCCCGGGTATTTTTGTATGAGTTTATGGAATTTTCAAAATTGCTTTTGGCGACATTGAAAGTTGATTCAAAATCTTTTCCTTCCCAAACTTTTGTTGCCGAGGCAATTGTGGTAAATGCAAAAACCGAAACTAGAGATAAAAATATTAAAATTTTCTTTCGTGCCATAAAATTTAAACTTATTTATTTTTAGTATACTACAAATTTTATAAAAACAAAGTTTTTCTCTTGTCAACATAAATTATTTTTCTTACTTCTTTTGGTGCCCGAGGTGGGACTTGAACCCACAAGGCCTTACGGCCAACGGATTTTAAGTCCGTCGCGTATACCAATTCCGCCACTCGGGCTTATTAACTCTGGAGGCCTGGAGCGGACTTGCACCGCTGTACTCGGTTTTGCAGACCGATGCCTAACTCCTCGGCCACCAGGCCTTATACATATTTAATACTCATAAATTGGAGCGGGAGACGGGATTCGCACCCGCGACCTCTTCCTTGGCAAGGAAGCGTTCTACTACTGAACTACTCCCGCTCGTGGTGCCAAGGGGCGGGATCGAACCGCCGACACCAGGATTTTCAGTCCTGTGCTCTACCGACTGAGCTACCTTGGCTTAAACTAAATGCTTATTTCGAAAAGCAAAACCTGAAGAACTTTTCAAATACTTCTCAAAATCTAATGCTTTTATTTTATTGTTAAAGGCTGCATAAAAAATTAATTTCTCAATGGGTTTATTTCTTGTAGTTTGGACAGATTTTTGAGAATGTTTTTCTAACCTCTCTTTAAGATCTGTAGTAAACCCAGAGTAATATTCCTTATTCTTAAGTTTTAGTATATAAACATAATACATTATTGCTCCACTTCACTAAAGTTTCACGAAGCACACTTCGCTTATATTTTCAGTGGCTGCGCCACGCGTAGCTCCAAAGGAGCGAAGTGTGGTG
>JBBIQZ010000032.1:0-7660 GCA_037442065.1 bacterium
AATTGCTTCTTTAACTTCGTCTAAACTTTTATAATTAGAAATTACAAAAGCCTTGCTGTCGGATATTGTTAAATCAGAAACCGCATCGGTTAACTTTACACCCAACTCGCCGGTATCTTGGTTTACGATGCCAATTGGAGTTTCTTTAAGCGAGTTTTGGCTGGGGAAAATATAGCCCACAAGAATCATCATAAAAATTGGCATTATAGCAAAAGTTATAAGCCGCAGGTGATCTCTTCTAAATTCTAATAAATCTTTCTTGGCAATCTGCCACAAATCACTTAACGTATTAAGCATAAATTACCTCACTCTTTTATTTTCCGGACCGCCAAAATGCCGGGGCCTTTCCGAAGAAATCCGACCGGTAGCAATGTCGCGAATCTCTCTGCCGGTTATTTCTAAAAATACATCTTCCAGTGTCGGATTTTTAATTTCTTTTACTCTATTTTTTAAGTTCTCTACGGTATCTAAAGCAGCAATTTTACCATGATCAATAATGGCCACTCGGTCCGATAAAGCTTCGGCTTCAATCATATCATGAGTGGTTAAAATAATAGTTATTCCATGGTTGTTAAGCTCTCTTAAAAAATCCCTAATAACTCTTGTTGTTTGAGGATCAAGCCCCAAAGTTGGCTCATCAAGAAACAAAACCTCTGGTTCGGTTAAAAGGGCGCGGATAATACTTATACGTTGTTTCATTCCAGTTGAATAAGTACCGGCTAAATGATTACGCCATTCATCCATATGCATCCTTTTAAGCCATTTGTCAGCTCTTTCTTTGATGATATTTTCAGGAAGATGGTTAAGCTTGCCAAAAAAGCTAAGATTTTCATCGGCTGTTAGACGATTGTAAAGAATAATCTTTTCAGCAACCAAACCGATGCGTTTCCTAACTTCGCTTTGGTCTTTTAAAATATCAAAACCGGCAATTTTTGCTTGCCCGGAAGCTGGACAAAGAAGAGTGGTTAACATCCTTATTGTGGTTGATTTTCCGGCGCCATTTGGCCCTAAAAAGCCAAAAATTTCCCCCTTTTTTACATTAAAAGAAATATCATCAACAGCTGTAAAACTACCAAATTTTTTAGATAAATTAAAAACTTCAATTATATTTGAAGAATTGCTAGCCATTTTTTATTTTTTTATCACTTTCTTTAGATTCTCAAATTTTTTAGTCATTTTTTCAATTAAGCCGGCCATTTCCTCTGCTTTAATCATCACTAAAACTTTGCCATGCTTTAAGAAAGTAACTAGTTTGTCACCAGCCTTAAGACCCATTTTATTGCGGATATCTACCGGAATAACTACCTGCCCTCTTTCTCCTAGACTGGTAATTCCATAGGATATTTTACTATCTTTTTTCTCCTTAAACATTTTATCTCCCGAGGCCTCGCAATATATCCATTTCTTTGGCGAGGCCGAGCCCAGCACTTAAGTTTTAAGTGCTGGGTAAATATGAAAAGTATGATATTTCTTATATTATCAACGCTAAAAAAATCAGTCAAGACTTTTTTACTTCTTAATATAGATTTATAACCAGCTATTTGTTCTTGTAGATTTTATTCCAGAATTTAAATCCCCAAAAAGTACCCAACAAAATACCAATCAAAAGCAAAACAACTGTCATTATATGATGGATTAAATACCATTGGCTCCAATTTAGCCCCAAGCTAAACTTCTTAAAATCAGAAACCAACAGATAGATAACCGGCATCTCAATTAAACCATGCAAGATAGTGCTTAGCATTATTCCTAGGATAATAAATAATGTTATATAGATTGTTTTCTTCATGCTCTTTTTTATTTTTTAATTGCTTCTTTTATGATTTCTAGATTACAGGAATGATATCTATAACACCGATCCTCGCATTTTAGAGCTAATTTCCTGCTTTTATAATATAGTCCCGCATTCTTCTCATTGATATAAGTTTTCTTTTTCTAATTTTTTAACCATATTACTCCTATTTTATTTTTAGTCAGATGTGGTCGGGATGGCCGGATTTTCATCCCGCACTTTCTCTCTGTCGGGGATGCCAGATTTGAACTGGCGACCTCCGCGTCCCGAACGCGGCGCGCTACCACTGCGCCAATCCCCGAAACAAAGAAAGTGCGGGACGTGCCGGCGATCTCGTACACCCGAAGCATATGACTTACCACTAGGCCACATCCGATTTTAGCCTCTTATTTATGAATTAATACAAAAAGTTGCTTGGTCTTATTTTAATTTTGAGCAATGAAAAAAGATTAAGCAAGTCTTAAATTAAGAATACATTAAATAAGGAAAAATTATGAGCCTTAAAATTAAAATTATTCACGAAGAAGATGTACCGGTTATTAAAATTGAGGGAGACCTAACCTATGCCGAAAAAGACAAGTACTTTCCACTCCAAACCGAAATCCTAAAACAAGCAAGAATAGGAAATTACAAAATCATTTTAGATTTAACAAAAACAAAGTTTCTAGACAGCAAAGGTTTAGGCTGCCTGATGGAAATTTCCGAAATTGTTAAAATGCATAGAGGAAAAATAGGAATTGTTACTGACAATGTTGTCTTTAGGAGAATTTTTAGGTTTAAAAATTTTTCCAAATTCTTGGAGGTTTTCGATTCCGTTGCCGAAGCCACCTTTTTTTTAACAGAACTCTCCAACCAGTTTTAACCTTGACGAATATAGTTATTCCAATATTCGTATAATTTACTAGTTGCCCTTAAATCACCAACGTTATATTTTGCAATATCTAAAAATCTTTTCTCTTTAAAAAGCTTACCTACTTCATCGCCGGTAACTCCGTCTTCCTTGGGGCTTTTTATACCAAAAAGGCGGCTCCACAAATGAAGATTGCCTTTTTTTCTTACAGCACCATAAAAACAAAGCTGGTCTAACAGATCAATATGTTTGACTCCAAATTTTTGGCTTTCTAAATATCTGTTTGGCATTAAATTGATAGATGGTCTTATTTTATGGTATGCCGACCTTACGACCATAAACGGAGCATCAAACGCCCTGCCGTTAAAGCTAATAAACTCATCATAATCTTTTGCTGCTTCCCAAAAACTTAAAAGAATATCTTTCTCTGTTAGATTTTTAAATTTTATGCCTTCTTCCAAAATCTCGTTTGCTTTCTCTCCGGGCGCTTGGTAGTAAACTGCGCCTTTGTCTTTTTCTACGTCTAAAATTCCAATGGCGACTATTTCACCGGTTAAAGGAGAAAAACCAAGCTGGTTTTTTAAATCTTCCAAAGCAGCTTTGTATTCTTCTTCGCTTGCCGATTCTTTTTTAATCCAAGAGGTTAAACTTTCTTTGGTTGTTTTGTCAAAAGACTCAAAATTAAAGCCAACAGTTTCGATATCAAAAACTAATTTTTTCATAAAGTTATTATAACTTGGTTTTATTTCTTAGAAAAGAAAATATCTTTAAAGAACGTCCTGAGGCGAGTTTGCTTGGTATTTTCTGGTAAAATATTTTAAACCAGAAAATAAACCCAGCCGAGGGCAGAGTGAGCGAAGCCGCTGGAGCGAGCGAGCGTTTCTTTAAAGATATTTTTTCTGTAGGAACCATCAAAAAGCAAGTGCTTATTTAAAAAACTATTTCTTTCCACTATATTTTCGTTTCCGTGTAAGGACAAATATCCCTAAAAGCGCAAATCCCACACTGCATATAACTTGGCGTAGCCTTAAACTCACTATTTTTAATTTTTCCTGCCACTTCGCCTATTTTTTCTTGTAGTTTTTCAAAATCTTTTTCGGTTTTTGTCGCTGTGCCCTTAAGTCCTGATTCCACAAACTGTAAAGAAACGATATCCGGATTTTTATCATACATCTTAAACCATGCTAAAGCATAAATATCCAACTGAGTTGACTGCTTGGCGCGCCTTTGGGCATCTTCTTTTTCGGTAACGTTAGAAGTTTTAAAATCCGATATCTCAACACCTGTTTTGTCGTTATAAACGATATCAAACCGGCCGTTAACCCTTACAATACCGGCATCGGTTTCCAAATTAAAAGAAAACTTCTCTTCTATTTTTTGAGGAAGCCTAGTTTCGGCTTTCTCTTTTTCAAAAAAAGCTTTTAAAGCTTCTCGGCCTGCCCTTAAACGCTTTTCCTCGTGTTCCCTTGTTATGTAGCCTTCCGAAACCCAAGCATTTTCGAAAACGGTCCATAAATCTTCTAAAATAACCGGCCTATTCCTTAGTCTTTTTGTAAAATAATAAGCGATAGCTTCATGAATTGCAGAGCCATAATGAACGGAGTGATGCGCTAAAATCGGCACTTTTAAAATGTTTACATATTTAAACTTTAAAGGACAAGACAGATAATCGTCTATTTGATGAGGTGATAAATTCAAACGACCGTCTTTGGTAAAGAACCACTCTGGCAACTCTTCGCGTTCGGCTTTTCTATATTTTTCTATTTTTAAATGGGGTAATAATTTGTGAGTTTTACTAGCAAGTTGGGGCTTATCTAATGCCTCGGCCACAAATTGAGAAAGCTTAGAAACCCTAACTCCGCCATAATCGTAAGCATTTGTTAAATACAACTGGGATTTTGCCCGAGTCATCCCCACGTAGAACAAGCGGCGCTCTTCTTCTAAATGATAATCGCCTTCCGGCAAAGTTTCTTTAATTAATTTTTCGGGAACAGGAATTTGCTCCCTGCGGCGGCGGCCGGGAAATTTATCCTGCGAAAGACAAACCATAAAAACTACCTCAAATTCCAATCCCTTAGATTTATGAACAGTTATAACATTTACCACTTCTAAATCCGGATCGTAGTCTGCCGTTTTAGGATTATCGTCTGCCTCCAAAAGCATATCCAAATAAAGCTTAAATTTAATAATAGATTTATCAAACGAGGTTTTTTCAAAATCATTTATTTTTTCAAAAAACTTAGCGATATTTTGAATTTTAACTTCATTCTCCGGCGTCTCGGTTTTTAATAGTTCTTTAAGCCAGTTTGTTTCTTTGATAAATTGATACAAAAGCTCACCCGCGGTATGCGAAGGAATAAGTTTAGAAAATTTTTTTAAATCTAAAATAACTTTATCTAACTTTTTTCTTGTATCGTCTAATAAATATTTTTGGGATATTATTTCCGATTCCAAAAGTATCTCGCGCATAGATTTATTTTTTCTTCTGGCGACAGAAGAAATAAAAGTTAATTCGTTAGGATCTATTTTATAAATATCCGAGGTTGCCAAGTGATAAAAACTTAAGGAATCTTTTGTATCGGTAACAGAGTTGATAAACGAAACCAAAACTCTAATTTCCGGCCGCTCCCAAAGGCCGGCACCTCCGGAAAACTTATAGGGAATACCGCGCTGTTTTAAAGAATCCATAAATTCGCTAGCATGATTATTAGCGCGAACAAGAATGGCAATTTTGGAAGCGGGAATTTTTTCTTTTGAAATCTTATTGCTAATGATTTCGGCAACTTTGTCTGCTTCGGTTTTAAAATTATCAAATGATAAATGTTCAATCTTTGGCCCCTGTTTGTCAGTCACAAGCTTTTTTGAAATTTTATATTTAACTTCTAAACGATCTGGATTATTGTGCTGGATTAAATTATAGGCGGAATCTAAAACTTCCTTAGTTGAACGATAATTTTTTGTTAAAACAATTTCTTGGGCATTTGGATATGTTTTTTTAAAATCTAAGATATTAGACACTGCCGCCCCCCGAAATCTAAAAATTGACTGGTCGTCGTCACCAACAACCGTAATGTTTCCAGTCAGAGACTGGTCGTCCTTTGAACGAGATTTTTTTGCCAACATTTTTAAAAGCTCGTTTTGGGCATAATTTGTATCCTGGAATTCGTCAACCAAAATGTATTTAAACTGCTTTTGATAGGTTTTTAAAATATTGGGGCTCTTTTTAAAAAGGTTGATAGTTTTTAAAACTTGATCACCGTAGTCAACCTTACCGGATTCTTGCTTTAGATCTTCGTAAGTTTTGTAAGCTTTTGCAAGCTCTATAAGTCTTTCTGCTTCTTCGTCTTTTTTACCTTTTGTCTCTTTTTTAGCAAATTCTAAAAATTCCGAAGGAGACACTACTTCGTCTTTCAGCCTAGAGAAAAACTTAATAAGTTCTTTTATGTGATAAGTTGGGTTAGAAAGCGGGCGGTAGTGATTTAAATCAAATTCAAAAAGATGGTCTCGGATAAAAATAGCCTGGCTTGATTCATCCATAATTTGAAAGTCGGGATCCAAATTGGCTTCCAAGGCATTTTCTCTTAAGATAAAATCGCCAAAGGAATGAAAAGTAGAGATTAAAACATTACTGTAGCCGTAAGGTACTAAAACATCAACCCGTTCCTCCATTTCAGAAGCCGCCTTTTCGGTAAAAGTTAAAGCAACTATTTCTTCTGGTTTGGCTAATTTTTCGGAAATTAAATAAGCGATTTTTGAAGTTATAACTTTTGTTTTACCGGTTCCGGCGCCGGCAATAATTAAAAGAGGACCTTTGTTATAGGTAACGGCCTGTTTTTGTTCTTTATTTAAATCTTTTAATAACTCTTTGGTGTTCAACGATTTTATTTTATCAAAAATTGGCTAAAAAAAATACCGGAATCGGTTTTAAATCATTAAACTTATCCGGCTTGATCTTTAGATATTATGGCATTAGCTCTCTGTATACTACTACCTTCTGCTTGTACTCACCATGCATCTCTTCTGGCAGTAAATCGCCAATACCACACATTATTGTATCAATAAATACACGGGCAAAGCCTTTACATTGTTCCTCGTTCAATCCATCCTGCAAATATTTGGAAGGTAGAATAGGTTTACCAAATGAAACTGACAACTTATCAATGTGTTGCACGCTTTCAATAAACTTCCCATTACGAAAATCTTCCATTTCTACCAATGACGGCTCGAATATAAATAGCTCTTTGCTCCCAATAATACCACAAGGAATAATCGGCACATCCGCTATTAAAGCAGGGAGGATTGTTCTCCATTGTCCCTGAAGTAAGTTACCGTCTTTGCTCCTTGTTGATTCAGGAAAAACAAAAAGCGGAGTACCTTCGCTAAGTTTTTCAACAATACAATAAAACGCTTTTTTAAGATATGCCGCGGATTCTCTATGACTTATTTCTTCCCGACGTTCTACATAAATTAACCCGGGATAACTATCTAAATAAAAATCTCTGATCTGGGGATCAGCGATAACCTTTCCGGCCACTGCCCATACATCATCCCGAACCCCAGAAAGAGCCCTCCAAATAATTGGTCCGTCGGCATGACTTTGGTGATTAGACACTAAAAGAAAAGGCCCTGTTCTAGGAATATTCCCCGAACCGTTAATTTCCATATCTTTTATGTGAATATCCATTAATCCTTCAAAAAACTTCTTTGCTTTTCTTGAACCATTCGGGTTTCCTGGAAAAACAACGTCTTCTTTCTTGATACCTATAGACTGTGTCATTTTTCTTCACGCTCCTTGTCAAATAACGAAAAAAGTATTCCAAAATAGGAATATTTAAATATATCAATAAGAGTGCTGAAAAGTCAAATCTTTTCTTTAGAGATCAAACTTTGATGCGGGGCCTTTTGATTCATATATTTGCCTTTTTTCTCGTAAGAATTTTGGGCTTTAGAAGTTAAAATTTCAAAAACTAATTGGCAAATGCGCATTCCCGGATAGAGCAAAACTGGCATCCGTCCAA
>JBBIQZ010000033.1:0-7548 GCA_037442065.1 bacterium
GATTTTAAATTGCATATTTACTACCCTTTCGGTTAGATTTTAGCATGTTGAATACAAGGGCTTGACAAGAAGTTTTTAATTTTTTAATATAGATTAACTAGCACTCTAGCAGTTAGAGTGCTAAGTGAATTATTTTTAAAAGCCAAATAAAAAATAAGACATTTGCCCTTCTTCACATAAAGTTTCGAAGGGTTTTGGTTTCGGCAAGGAATATGTATCCGAAGCCTCAAAAAGGAGGAAAATTATGAACTTAAAACCATTAAGAGACAAAGTAGTTGTTAAGGCTTTAGAGGAAGAAGAAAAAACCAAAGGAGGAATTGTTCTTCCTGATACAGCCAAAGAGAAACCCCAAAAGGGTAAAGTTGTTGCAGTAGGTTCAGGAAAGGTTAAAGACGGAAAGGTTATTCCTTTAGAAGTAAAAGAGGGCGATGTAATTATTTATGAAAAATACGGTCCTTCCGAAATAAAGGTCGATGGTGAAGAATTATTAATTATTAAAGAAGAAGACATTTTAGCAATTATTGGTTAGACCAACAATTGCAAATCCTAAATCCGAATTTCTAATTTCTAAACAAATCCCAATGACTCAAATCCAAAACAAAAAGTTTAGAATTTGAAAAATTATAAAATTAGAACTTGTTTAGGACTTAGTGCTTAGAATTTAGGATTTTAAACTTAAGGAGGTTTATAAATGGCAAAGCAATTATTATTTAACGAAAAGGCTCGGCAAGGCCTAAAAAGAGGGGTAGACATTTTGGCGGATGCAGTAAGGGTTACCTTGGGACCTAAGGGCCGAAATGTTGTTTTAGACAAAGGTTTTGGTGCCCCAACCATAACTAACGATGGAGTAACCATTGCCAAAGAAATTGAGCTAGAAGAAAAATTTGAAAATATGGGTGCTCAATTGGTAAAAGAGGTAGCTACCAAAACTAATGATATAGCCGGTGACGGAACTACAACCGCTACCATTTTAGCCCAGGCTTTAATTGATGAAGGTTTAAAAAATGTAGCTGCTGGTGCTAATCCTATTGGGTTAAGAAGAGGTTTAAGTAAAGCAACTGATGCAATAATTAAAGAGCTAAAGAAAAATGCCAAAGAAATTTCCGAAAAAGAAGAAGTAGCCCAAGTGGCAACAATTTCTTCCCAAGATCCGGAGGTGGGAAAACTTATTGCCGAAGTGATGGACGAAGTTGGTAAAGACGGCGTTATTACCGTAGAAGAATCTCAAACTATGGGTTTAGAAAAGGAAGTTGTAGAAGGAATGCAGTTTGATCGAGGCTACATTTCTGCTTATATGGTTACCAATTCAGACAGAATGGAAGCTGAATTTGCAAATGCTAAAATTTTAGTGACCGATTATAAGATTTCGGCTGTGGCGGATATTTTGCCTTTGTTGGAAAAGTTAGCTCAAACCGGTAAAAAAGATTTAGTAATTATTGCCGAAGATGTGGAAGGAGAAGCCTTGGCAACTATGGTTGTTAACAAACTAAGAGGAACTTTTAACGTTTTAGCGATAAAAGCCCCTGGTTTCGGCGATCGAAAAAAAGAAATCCTACAAGATATTGCTGTTTTAACTGGAGCGACTGTAGTTTCGGAAGAAACTGGTATGAAATTGGACGCGGTAGAGTTGGATATGCTGGGAGAAGCCAGGAAAGTAGTTTCCGATAAAGACAATACTACGATTGTGGAAGGCAAAGGCGATGAAAAAGCCTTAAAAGATCAAATTGCCAAAATAAAATCCCAATTAGAAACTTCGACCTCAGATTTTGACAAAGAAAAACTTCAAGAAAGATTAGCCAAGCTTTCCGGCGGAGTAGCAGTTTTAAAAGTTGGGGCGGCAACCGAAGTAGAGCTTCAAGAGAAAAAACACAGGATAGAAGATGCTTTATCAGCCACTAAGGCAGCAGTTGAAGAAGGAATTGTTGCCGGAGGAGGAACTGCTTTACTGGATGCCATTCCAGTTTTAGATACCATTGAGGCAACTGGTGACGAAGAAACATCTTTAAGAATTTTAAAAAGGGCTTTAGAAGAGCCAATCAGGCAGATTGCCGCCAATGCCGGCCGAGAAGGTTCGGTGGTGGTTGATGAAGTTAGAAAAAGAGAAAAAAATGTTGGCTACAATGCCGACAAGCACGAGTATAGCGATATGATTAAAGCCGGGATAATTGATCCTTTAAAAGTTACACGTTCAGCTTTACAAAATGCCGTTTCGGTAGCAAGTATGCTTTTAACTACCGAAGCAGCTGTAACTGATTTACCGGAAAAGAAAGAACAAGGAATGCCGGGAGGCTTGCCTGGAGGAATGGCTGGAATGCCTGGAATGGAAATGTGAATGTAAATTAAGTAAAAAGTAACAAGTAATAAGTAAAAAAAGAAAAACAAGCAGAGATATTGTAAGCGGCGATTTGAAAACTCAAATCGCCGCTTTTAATTAGGGTCAGTCCCTCAGGAACCGAGGGACTGACCCTTGGCAATTACGTGAATTTGAGACTTACATTCACGATTTATCCGATAGAAAAAACCCTTGACCAAAAAGCCCTTTTATACTACAATGTTTTGTTTTAGTTATTTGACAATAAGTCCCCGCCTAGAGTGAAAGGAGTTGATTTTCGGTGCGCGATCCCGAGCGTTGGCCTCGCACAATTGGCCAAGCCTGGGAGATGTTCCGCAGATTAAAAAAGCAGTCTAGTCGTAGCGAAGTCGTAGCCATTCTCTACAACAGGCAATTGTCAGAAAGTCAGAAATTGGACCGCATCCACGAGTGGATGTTTAGTCTAAAAGAAACAGAACAGTTGAGGTTATTCTGAGAAAGGAAGTGGTAGTCTTGTTAAGATGGGATAGTAGAACTGAAGCTCGGGTTTTCGAAAATCTCGAGCAAAAAAAGAATGGTTCAAGTATTTGGACCAAGATCAGCGATTGGCTTTTTCCGCCGACCGAACCGCATTTGTTCGAGAGGGCTTTTACAACTGATCCCAGGAGGTGGTTTGAATGAGCCGAGGAACTGATATCCTGGACCCGACATGGGAACCGCCGGTTTTCTTCTCTGAAGACTAACAGCGGTAAAAATCACAGCAACGGAGGTGGTTAGCGGTGAAAAAAATCATCGCAGTCGTAGTAATAATCTCAGGAATCGGAATAGTGTATTTTTTCGCCTCTGGGTTTGGGGCTGCATACGATTTGCAGTTCCAGCTCGTGCCTAATGCACGGGCAAATTTAGACAGAGAGACATTGAGATTTTTCATCTCATTGTTAATCTTTGTCTTCTTCTTTGGATGGTATGACATCCTAAGAAGGAAAGAAGAGGCGAAAAAAAAGATTTCTGATCGTGAAGAGGCTCGCGCCGCTCGCGAAAAAGAAATCTACTGGTTCTAAACCACTAACCCGCGAGAGCGAGCAATCAACATCCGCTCGCTCTCGCGTGCACTTTCGAACATTCTTTCGCAGGACAAGCAACACACAATTTCTAGGGGGATTTTTTATTTCTCAAAAAACTAATTAACATAAGCCTTGACTTATATTCATAATTTCGCTAACATTTATCCATTGTTGCCCCTTAATAATCAATAACAGAGAATATTAATTTAGCTTTTTTATTGCACTAAATTAAGCAGAGCTAGGGGCAATGAAAGACAAAAATAAAGGAGTTGATTGTTTGAAACCAGATATTAACAGCGCAACCATTGAAACAGCTGAAAGAATAAAAACTGATTTATCAAAACTAGGAATAGAGCATAAAATTGGGATTTGTGAAGATTGTATTTGTATCGAAATTGATCCCGAGTCAGTTGATAAATTTGGTTTTAGTAGTGATATATACGAAGGGACGCATATTTTTGTTTCCTCAATTTTCTATCAACAACTTGCCGAAATAGCTGAAAAACAAATAGAATCCTTATTAAACGAAGCTGGAGCTGTTTTTAAATGGATACATAACATACGCTTTTTGAAAGTTATTGAAGTGAACGGACAAAGATATAGCGGCAGAGTCGTAGATTTACTATGCGAGATACAATCCCAATTCCAACCAGTAACAGCCCAAAGTAATTTTAAACCCTAAACACCACAAGGCATTTATTGCCTTTTTTTATTTAGCTTCAGCGTGTAATATTAAAACAAGGATACAGATTTGGAAGGGTCGCATAGTCTGGCCTAGTGCGCTGCCTTGGAAAGGCAGTATATCCGCAAGGGTATCGCGAGTTCAAATCTCGCCCCTTCCGCCACGCTTAAGTAAACAGTAAACAGCCAACAGATAATAAAATAATTATTAATAACCTCTGTTAACTGTTTATTGTTACCTGTTAGCTAAAATCCAAAGGATTTTTATGAATGATTTAGAAAAAATAAAAGATAGAATCGATATAGTTGAATTAATTTCAGGCTATATCAACTTAAAGAAAGCTGGCCGCAATTATAAAGCCAACTGTCCCTTTCATAAAGAAAAAACTCCTTCTTTTATGGTTTCTCCAGAAAAGCAAATTTGGCATTGTTTTGGATGTCAAAAAGGCGGGGACATTTTTGGGTTTACGATGGAAATGGAAGGAATGGATTTTGTAGAAGCTTTAAAATTCTTAGCCCAAAAAGCTGGAATAGTTTTGGAGCAAAAAATTTCAACCCAATCCGGACCCAAAAATGTTTTACTAGAACTTAATAATTTAGCCGCTTCTTTTTATCATAAAATTTTAGAGGAATCGACTGAAGGAGAAATTGCTCGTAAGTATCTTCAAAAAAGAAAAGTGGACAAAAACACCATTTTAGATTTTCGCTTGGGCTTTGCCCCGAAAGGCTTTCGGAAACTTTTAGAATTTCTCCAAAGCAAAGACTACAAAAAAGAAGACATAATAAAAGCTGGGTTAGCCGTAAAAAAAGACAATGGTGAAATTTTAGACAGATTTTATAATCGGTTAATGTTCCCGATTGTGAATCCCGGGGGAGCAGTTTTAGGTTTTACGGGAAGAATTTTAACCGAAGAAAAAGAAGCAAAGTACATTAACACGCCAGAAACCCAAATTTATGAAAAATCAAAAATTCTATTCGGACTTGATAAAGCCAAAAAAGAAATTATTGCTAAAAATTGGGTTGTAGTTGTGGAAGGCAACATGGATGTTTTAGCCTCTTACGAAGCGGGAGTAAAAAATGTTGTTGCTTCTTCGGGAACAGCTTTAACCAAAGATCAAATAAAAATTATAAAAAGATATACTTCAAATGTTATTTTGTCTTTGGATAAGGACGAAGCCGGAAGCGAGGCTTTAAAAAGAGGAATTTTTTTGGCTTTGGAAGAAGGAATGAATATTAAAGTAGCTAACTTAGGCCGTTTTAAAGATCCCGACGAAATGGTAAAAGCCGATAAAAATTTATGGAAAAAAGCGCTTAAAGAATCAAAAGCGTTTATAGATTTTTATTTTGATGAAATTTTTGCTACAATGGGAGAGTTAAATGTTTTTTCAAAAAAGAAAGCCGCTGCCGAAATAATCCCCTTTTTAAGCAGTCTTAAAAATTCTATTGAGAAGGCTCATTATGTTTCAAAATTAGCTCAAAAGCTAAAAGTTCCCCAAGAAGCCATTTTTGACACATTGAAAAAAATAAAAACACCAAAAGCAGCAGAAGAGCAGAGAAAGAACCAAACACCTAAAAAAGATGCTCAAACATTAATTTCTGAAACTATTTTAGGATTAATTTTAACCTTTCCGGTCACGGTTTCAGAAATTGCTTCGCTTTTGGAAGAAGAAGATTTTGAAGACTTAAGACATAAAAAAATATTTAAGGCGTTTAAAGAAATCTATCAAAAAAAGGGCGATTTTAAAATAGATGACGTAAAAGATGAAGAATTAAAATCTCAACTTTCAGAAATGATTTTTGTTGCCGAAGAAAATTCTCAAAATAATGACAGCGAAGAAATTTTAAAAGAAGCCAAATTTTGTTTTAAAAGATTAAAAGAAAATATTTATAAAAAAGCCAAAGAAGAGCTGAAATTTCAAATCGAAGAAGCTGAAAATAAAAAAGATTTAAAGAAAGTAAACGATCTAATGAATAAAATTCAACAAATTTTAGCCAAAGAAAAAGAAATTAAGGAGTTTTAGATGGCAAAAGCAAAACCTTTAAAAAGTAAAAAAACAAAACCGGTAAAGAAGCCGGCCCAAGAACCTGTTTCTTTTAAAAAAGCTAAAAATTCTAAAATTTTAAAGGGTAAAAAAACATTAAAAAAAGCAAAAAAAGTAAAGCCTCTAAAAAAGAGTGTGCAAAAAGTTTCTAAAAAGCCAATTAAGGCATCTTTGAAAAATTTAAAGAAAAAAAAGCCGGCAAAAGCTTCTAAACATTTAAGAACAACCGGCAAAGCTAAAAAGGCCGAGGCACCCAGCGAGCAAAAATTATTTGAAACTAAAAAAGAAATTAAAAAATTAATCAGCAAAGGAAAAGAACAAGGTTTTGTAACTCAACAGGAAATTTTAGGAGCCGTGCCAGAGCTGGAAGAATATGTGGAGGCCGTGGATGATCTTTATTCTCGTTTAGCAGATATGGGCATTGAAGTTTTGGACGCGAAAGAAAAGCTTATTTGGGAGGAAGACGAGGATGAGGATGACAATACTAAGGAAAAAGAAGATGACTTGTCTCATATTTCCGATGACTCAGTAAAAATGTATCTTCGAGAAATCGGCCGGATCCCTCTTTTAAAAGCTCCCGAAGAAGTAGAATTAGCAAAAAAAATAGAAAAAGGCGATTCGGCCGCATCTAGAAAACTTGCAGAAGCTAATTTAAGGTTGGTTGTTTCTATCGCCAAAAAATATATCGGCCGCGGCTTGGATTTAATTGATTTAATTCAAGAAGGAAACACCGGCTTGCTTAGGGCCGTGGAAAAATTTGATTACAAAAAAGGCTACAAATTTTCTACTTACGCAACTTGGTGGATAAGGCAGGCCATAACCAGGGCCATTGCCGATCAAGCTAGAACAATCAGAATTCCGGTTCATATGGTGGAAACTATCAATAAGTTAATGCGGGTTCAGCGAAGATTAGTGCAGGATTTGGGTCGTGAACCTCTGCCGGAAGAAATTGCCGCCGAGATGGAAATTGATGTTTCTAAGGTTCGTCACATTTTAAAAATTTCTCAAGAAACCGTTTCTTTAGAAGCGCCAGTTGGCGAAGAAGAGGATTCGCGGTTGGGTGATTTTATTGAAGATGAAGAAAGTTTGTCTCCTCATGAGGCGGCTACTTATCAATTACTGCGCGGACATATTCAAGATGTTTTAATGTATCTTTCGCCAAGGGAGCATAAAATTTTAAAGATGCGTTTTGGTTTAGAAGACGGCCGAAGTCATACTTTAGAAGAGGTTGGTCAAGAATTTGGAGTAACTAGAGAAAGAATTCGTCAGATAGAAGCTAAGGCGTTGGCAAAATTACGACGACACCGAGAAAGCAAAAAACTTAAAGACTACTTGAAGTAAATAGTTTAAGTTAGAGCTAAAATTTGTTAAAATCTATTTATTAAATAGCGTTCTTTTGAAAATTTAATTATTTATTCCGGGGTAGCTCAATGGTAGAGCAACTGGCTGT
>JBBIQZ010000034.1:0-1917 GCA_037442065.1 bacterium
CTTCACCAGATTCTATACCTTGTCTTATTTTATCAAGATGAAATATTACCGGGCATGGATGCAAGCTAACCGGTAACCCTAAACAACCATCTCCACCGCTTCCGTCGTCGCCAATCATTTCTAAAGAATTGATTTTTGCCTCTGTTTTATTCATACTGCTGCCTCCTTTGGTATAAGCCCAGCTTCTTCCATTTTTATAGGGTCAAAATCTAAAAGTTCTATCTTTACTGTATTTTTTTCTTACCCCGCGGTTACAATTGCCTTTATTCCTAATATAGACAATGCACGAGAAATAGATGATGGAGCTTTATCTGTATAAAACGTAAAGGCACAATCACTACCTGGATTCTCTATGTAATATGTCGCCGTCTTTCTTAAATCATTTATAAAATCGATTTGTGATTCTGGCAATTATACCACCTCGCTTTTTCAATGAAACGTATCTCAAGCGCTGAAATTTTTATAACTATAGCAAGCGCTTGATATTATGTACATATATTAGCAAATTTACTCTAAAAATAAAACCTATTTCGGCCAACTTGAAATAATCAGCGGTTTTTCTTGACCTAAATGTTGCCAAACAGCTTCGGTTATAAACGGCATAAAGGGATGTAAAAGTTTTAAAGAATCGATCAGCACCTTGTACAAAACCCATTGGGCTGTATGTTTTTTCTTTGAATCTTCGCCATAAATTCTTGTCTTAGTATCTTCAATAGTTTTATCGGCAAATTTGTGCCAGAAGAAATCGTAACTTAATTCAGCCGCTTTATGAAAATGGAAATTATCCAAAGCTTTGGTAACCTCTTTTTGAGTTTTTTCTAATTCTTCTAAAATCCATTTATCTTCTTTGGTGAGCTCTGTTTTTTTTGCCTCTTTTTCTTTATCAAATTCTTCTAAATTATGAATAACAAACCTTGCTGCATTCCAAATTTTAGTTGTAAAGTTTCTAAATCCTTTTATTTTATCTTCAGAGATTATAATGTCGTTACCAATGCCAGTGCCGAAAACCAAAGCCATCCGCAAAGCATCAGCCCCGTAAATATCAATGACTCCCAAAGGGTCAATTACATTTCCTTTTGATTTAGACATTTTTTTCCGGTCTTTATCTCTAACTAGTCCATGCAAGACAACAGTTTTAAAAGGTACTTTGCCAGTTGAATAAAGCCCAAACATTATCATTCTCGAAACCCAGAAAAATAAAATATCCCAACCGGTTTCCATAACCGAAGTAGGGTAAAAATATTCAAAGTCGCCAGTTTTTGATTTTTTGCCTTTAAAAACTTCTTCATTCCAACCTAAAGTTGTATAAGGCCACTGGCCTGAAGAAAACCAAGTATCAAAAGTGTCTGAGTCTTGCTCAAAATTAGTTGATTCGCACTTTGGGCATTTCGTAGGCTTTTCTATAGAAACAAAAATATTACCGCACCCCTTATTTTTGGTCTTTGGTCTTTGGTCTTTGGTCTTTTCTTGTTTACAGTAATAGACAGGTAACCGATGTCCCCACCAAATTTGGCGCGAAATACACCAATCTTTAATATTTTCCATCCAATTGAAAAATACCTTTTCATATCTTTTGGGGACAAATTTTATTTCGCCTTTTCTTACTGCGTCTATCGCTTTTTTTGCTAATGGTTTTATTTTCACAAACCACTGCAGGGATACTAAAGGCTCTATTATGTGTTTGCATCGTTCACAAGTCCCAACCGAATGTTTATAATCTTCTTCTTTTTCCAAAAGTCCTATTTTTTTGAGATCTTCCAATATTTTTTCTTTTGCTTCGGTAGTTTTTAAGCCGGCGTATTTACCTCCCTCCTTGGTAATCTTTTTATCCTTCCCAATGACATTAATAAATTCCAAAGAATGCCGTTGAGCAATATCAAAATCAGTCGGGTCATGAGAAGGAGTAACCTTAACGGC
>JBBIQZ010000034.1:2017-7451 GCA_037442065.1 bacterium
GAAATTTCCGGCTCTAAGGTAAAATGTTCCCTTGTCCAATCACAACTGGCGCCGAGTTTCCGCAATTGATTTTCCATGATTTTTTTATTTTCCATAGTAAAATCATAGGTTTGTTTAAAAAATTCTTCTCGACCTAAATCAAAACGTGTTTTACCTTTTTTTGCCAGCTCTTTTTCAAAAACAACCTGTGTTTGAATACCGGCATGATCCGCACCCGGAAGCCAAAGCGTTGGAGCTCCTTTCATCCGATTATAACGAATCATAATATCTTCTAACGTAACAAAAACCGCATGGCCAATATGAAGCGAACCATTGGCATTAGGGGGAGGCATTATAATGGTAAATGGCTTTTTTTGAAGGTCTTTTTTGGGAGCAAAAAACCCGCCGTTTTCCCAATTTTTATAAATTTTTTCTTCGTCTTTTAAATCAAATCTTTTAGCTAATTCTTTCATGGTAAAAACTTTGTCCAGTTTCGCTAAAGCTTCGCTTGATACATTTCTCTTTATCTCAATTCACTTTACTTATTTAAACATTGGCTTGCCACGCGTAGTTCTGACTTTGATCAGAATGAAGCGTGGTGGGCCCGGGAGGGTTCGAACCTCCGACCAACCGGTTATGAGCCGGGTGCTCTACCACTGAGCTACGGGCCCATTAAATTAATGTTCAAATTACTAAATAATTATAGCAAAAATTCTTAAATAAAAAATGGCCATTGATTAGCTCAAGACCATTTTCTAACTAAATTAAATTAAAAAGCGGCCTTAACTCTGCTAATGACTGTGGCCATATCAGCTTCTGACTTTACTATGTAATCTACCGCTCCAAAATCTTTCGCCCTTTTTATCATCTTTTGATCTGACAAGGCCGACAGTATAACAATTTTGATATCTTTTGTTTCGGGAGTGGCCTTTAAGATATCCAAAGTATCAATACCATGAATTTTAGGCATCATAATATCTAAAATAACTAAGTCCGGTTTTTCTTTCATAATTTCCGATAAGGCTTGTTCGCCATTTTCGGCAACATTTACTTTAAAACCCTCAGCTTCCAGGGTTGTCTTGTAAAGCTCGCAAAGGTTTTTATCGTCATCTACCAATAATATTTTTTTTGCTTCCATTTTTAACTTTGGCTACCTTTTATAATATAACAATTTTTTTAAATTTGGTAAACCCCGTTAGAACTTTTGGGATGAAATTCCTTTTTTGAAAGGGTTAGCCATCGGGTATAAACCAGCAGAGTTCTAACAGGGCAAAGGTTAAAAAATTATAGTTTATTTACAAACTCTTCTAACTTGGCTGGTTTTTGGGGCTTACTTTTTTCTCTCTTTCTCTTTTTTTGTTCTAAAGGAACGGTAAATAAAAAGGTTGATCCCTTGCCGACTTGGCTCTCAACCCAAATTTTCCCGCCAAACCTTTCTATAATAGATTTAGCTATATAAAGGCCTAGTCCTGTACCTCTAGTCTTTCTAGTTCGCCAACCTTCTACTCTATAAAATTTATCAAAAATATATTTTTGGTCCTCTTTTTCAATTCCAGGACCAGTATCTAAAACACCTACCTTTATGGCCTGCTTCTCCTTTTCTACAATAATTTTAATATAACCTTTTTCGGTAAATTTTATTGCATTTTCTACTAAATTGACCAAAACTTCTTTTAATCTGCCTTTATCGGCTAGACAAGAAGGTATCTTTTTTTGCTTAATTTCTAAAAGTAAATCTAAACCCTTTAATGTAGTTTTCTTTTTAAACTCCTCTGTAACTTCTTTAGCGATTTCTAAAATATTAACTTTCTCCAGTTCTATTTTTAACCTATTTTGTTCCACTCTGGAAACCTCTAAAAGATCGGCAATTAATTTTTGAAGATCAAGACATCCTTTATGCGCTTTCTCTATGTAAACTTTTGATTGATGGTCATACTTTAGATCTTTATTGTTAAGCAAAAAGTATAGATAGCCTTCTATTATAGTTAGAGGGGTTCTTAGTTCGTGAGAAGAAACTGCAACAAACTCCAACCTTTGTTCTTCTAGTGCCTTCTCTCTTGTTATGTCTCTAAAAAGAATAATTGCTCCTTGAGCTTCTCCTCCTGGAGTTAAAATTGGAGTTATATTTATATATACTTTTACTTCTTCTCCAACTTTCTTAATCAAATGCTCTGAGCTGGAAAATGGTTTTTTCGACTCAATAACTTTTTTAACCGGATCAACAAGTTCTGAGTCTTTATTATAAAGTGGCATTATTTCGTAAAGCTTTCTTCCCGAAACTGCTTTTCGCCAGCCTAAGATATTTATAGCCGAGGTATTAGTTAAGATAATCTGTTCATTTTCATCAACGGCAAAAATTCCGTTACCAATATTATCTAGAAGATTTCTTAGTTGCTTAATGGCAAGAATAGTATTTTCAGCAAGTTTTCTTATTTGCTCTTTTTCTTTTCTCTCAGTTAATGCCTCTTTGGCAAAAAATCTCATAACAACAGCTACCGAAGTAACCGAATAAATTTGGATAATCAAACGAAAAACCAAATCGTTAAAAGAAAGAAAATTCTTGGCTAAAAAAATATTTGAAAAAATAAGTGCTGTGACAATGATGAAAATAACGGCAATAAAATCTTTTAATCTAAAAGAGAAAGCATCAACGGCAATTAAGAGTAAAAAGAAAATTAAGTAAAATTCCCCAAAATCTTTTAAAGCATACATTGTTACGGAAATAGCAATCGAAAAAATCGCGTCCGGCAGAATCATAAAGCGAGTATTTAAATAAAAGAATGGGGTTGTGTAATAAATTAAGATAAAAGCAGAAACAAAAATAGCCACATAAGTTATAAGGGTTTTATCAACTCTCGTTGGAAGAAAAAGCATTGCAATAACAGTAATAACCACCGCCGAAAAAGCAGTAATACCGGAAATTAGCTGGATATCTTTTAGATCACTGAAAAAAAATCCTTGTTTTTGATCCTCTTTTTTTGGCTCTTCTTGCTTCATTTTTAAAAACCCTGGACTCCCAGGGTTTAGAGATTATTTGGGTAGCCCACCTTTTTTGATATCGATACCTAAAATCTTTCTTACTTTTGTAATGATATCGCCGATGGAGCTTTCTGATTTAACAAGATATTCACAAGCTCCTAAAATAGACGCTTCTTTTCTAATCGATTCGTCTTTTAAATCGCTTAAAATAATTACCGGCAGTGAATGATTAAAACCATGCTCTTTTAGCTTCTTTATTAGATTAACCCCATCGGTTGTCGGAAGCATTATGTCTAATATTATAAGATCAGGATTTTCTTTTTGGACTTTTTTAAATCCCGCTTCGGCATTACTTGCAGCTGTTACATTAATTCCTTGAAAACTAATAGCCGCTTTATAAAGGCGCCTTGTCTTTTCATCGTCTTCTATTACTAATACTTTTGCCATAGATTTTACCCTTACTGCTTTCTATTATAAAGACTAGGGAATCTTTTGTAAATGAAGGACTAAATTTACTTTTAGCTTCCTAAGTAATAATGGAAAATTCAGACATAGCCAATATATTTTACGAAGTAGCCGACTATCTTTCTCTTACTGGAGAAAACTACTTTAAAATTGGCGCTTATAATAAAGCGGCTCAAACTATTGAAAATATCCCCAAAAGAATAGAAATAATTTATGAGAAAGAAGGAATTTCGGGCTTAAGAAAAATCCCTAATGTTGGCGAAAGTATTGCTTTAAAAATTGAAGAACTTTTAAAAACCGGTAAATTAAATTATCTAGAAGAAATAAAAGCAGGAGCACCGCCGGAGCTTCAAAAAATGCTCCAAATTCCAACACTTGGCCCAAAAACAATTAAAAAAATTTATAAAGCCTTTAAAATTAAATCAATAAAAGATTTGGAAAGCTTAGCTAAAGAGCATAAATTAAGTAAATTTAAGGGGTTCGGACCTAAAACTGAAGAAAATATCAGAGAAGGAATAGAAAGACTTAAAAAATTTGGTAAAAGAATTCTTTTAGGCAAAGCGTTTTTCCAAGCTGATTCATTAATAAAATACCTTAAAGAAAACAAGTATTTAATAAATGTGGCAATGGCTGGCAGTTTAAGAAGAATGAAAGAAACAATTGGCGATTTGGATATTTTAGTAACCTCAAAAAAGCCTGAAGAGATAATTAACCATTTTGTAGAATTTAAAGAAATCTCAAAAATAAAAATGAAAGGAGGAACTAAGGCGGAAATTATTCTAAAAAACGGAATGGAAGCAGATTTGCGAGTAGTTAAGCCAGAATCGTTCGGATCGGCTCTTCATTATTTTACCGGTTCCCAAAAACATAATGTTCACATAAGAACCATTGGCATAGGTAAGGGTTTAAAAATTAACGAATATGGCATTTTTAAAGCTGGTAAATATGGGGAAAAAATCGGCGGCGAAAAAGAAGAGGATGTGTTTACCGCCATAGGCATTCCTTGGATTCCGCCAGAACTTAGAGAAGATACCGGCGAAATAGAAACTGCCTTTAAAAACAAACTCCCTCAATTAATAACTTTAAAAGACTTAAAAGCAGACCTTCATGTTCACACCAACTGGAGTGAAGGAAGCAGTAACATAGAAGACATGGCTAAAGCAGCCCAAAAAGAAAACCTTTCTTATATTGCCATAACTGACCATTCAAAAACTATCGGCATAACCGGTGGCATGGATGAGAAAAGACTAGAAAAACAAATAACTAAAATTGCAGAAATTAACAAAAAATTAAAAAATTTCCGTTTACTTTCCGGAATAGAATCCGACATTTTAGCCGATGGCCGCCTTGATTTAGACTCTAAGGTTTTAAGAAAATTAGATTTAGTTGTTGCCTCGATTCATTCCCGCTTTAAGCAAGCAAAAGAAGAAATGACTAAACGAATTCTTAAAGCAATAGAAAATCCCTTAGTTTCTATCTTCGCTCACCCAACAACCAGAAAAATTAATTCAAGGCTACCTGTTGAAGCCAATTGGGAAGAAATATTTAAAGCAGCAGCTAAAAATAAAACAATTTTAGAAATAAATTGTTCTTGGGACAGACTGGATTTAAAAGACACAATGGCCAGACGCGCTAAAGATTTTGGGGTAAAATTTGCAATCTCTAGCGATTCTCATAATTCTTTTGAGTATAAATTATTGCGTTTCGGGGTTGCCGTTGCCAGAAGAGCATGGCTTTCAAAAAATGATGTTGTTTCAACTTGGGAACCAGCAAGGCTTTTAAGGTTTATTAAAAGAAAATAGCTAGCATTATCACCCAAAAAAACTGATCTAACCAGAATTCTAAAATTTATTACTAATTAGCTTGTTTTTCTTTAAAAAATTAAAGTACCATAAACCTAATTTTATGTATTTATCAATTATGTATTATAATGGGAAATATGGGAAGTAGTTTTAAAAAAAAATGGTTTCACATTAATTGAGTTAACCGTTGTTATAGCTATACTTGGTAT
>JBBIQZ010000035.1:0-7282 GCA_037442065.1 bacterium
TAACACCCAATGAAAAACTATTAAAATATGTCACCATTGAATGTTAACTGTACACCTTCTTGCTAAATCAAATCAAATATGATACGATAATGAATCAAAAAAATACTAACAAACGGCAAGATCTTATCTTAAGCTTGCTTGCAAGAAATCCAAACCTACCTATAGGCGCTATCATTGAAAACGTTCGAAAAGATTTTGGAGAAATTTCCAAAATAACTATAAACAGGGATTTGCTTTATCTTTTAACGCTCGGTTTTTTAGAAAAAGAAGGCCGGGGCAAGGCTACTTTATACAAACTTTCCAGACACTACAACTTAATAAAAAAAGTTGATATTCCCGCTTATTTTAAAACTGAACCAGATAAAAGAGAGGTTTTAAATTCTTTTAACTTCCAAATATTTGAATTTTTAACAAATATCTTCTCGGGCCAAGAAAAAAACATTTAAATAAACTGAATAAAGAATATCAAAAAAACATCTCTAAACTTTCTTCTACTATCTTTAAAAAAGAGTTAGAGCGGCTAGTTATAGAATTTAGTTGGAAATCGTCCCAGATAGAAGGCAATACTTATACGCTTTTAGAAACAGAAGCGCTCCTTTTGCGAAACAGGGAAGCCGCTGGCCATAAAAAAGAAGAGGCGATAATGCTTTTAAATCACAAAAAGGCATTAGAATTTATTTTGACAAATCAAAAAGCTTTTAAGCGCATTACAATTAAGCAAATTGAACATATTCATTCGCTTATTATTAAAAATCTTAGGGTTTTAAAGAATATAAGAAAGTGGCCGGTAGGAATTACTGGGACAAAATATAAACCGTTAGATAACGAATGGCAAATAAAAGAAGCTCTGAAGAAAACCTACAAATTAATAAACAAAGAAAAGGATATATTTACCAAATCAATTATTGCCTCTTTAATGCTTGTCTATATTCAACCCTTTGAAGATGGTAACAAGCGAACCGCACGGCTCTTGGGTAATGCTATTTTAATCGCTTGGAAATATTGCCCCTTGTCTTATAGAAATGCTGATGAAGAAGAATACAAAAAAGCGGTTCTTTTGTTTTTTTGAACAAAATAATTTAAGCTATTACAAAGATTTATTCATAGACCAATTTGAATTTGCCGTAAAAACTTATTTTCAGGCATAGCGCCAAAACATTAAAGGGCGGGTGACATTTTATGCAGTCTGCTAAGGATCGAACCCTTAGCAAGGGGGTTTACTTTATAGATAGCTAATCATGCTATATAATAAAAGAATAAAAGACGGAAAATAGAAGATAGCTTTTAAATAAATTATGCAAGCAAAAGTTCCTCAAGACGTTCAAAGAGAAGATAAAATAATAGGGCCTTTTAGCCTCAAGCAGTTTTTATATTTAATTGCCGCTTCTATGCTCGGCTATTTAACTTTTTCTATAATTTCCAAGCTTACCGGCCTTTTAATGTTGGGAATAATGCTGGGCCTTTTATCATTTTTGCTAATTGCCGCTTTTGCGGTAATTGAAGTTCAGGGCAGGCCATTGCCAGAGTTTATGACTGCTTTTATAATTTTTAGCCTTCGCCCTCAAAAACGAATTTGGCAAAAAGATATATTTATCCCAGATATCGCCTATATTCCTGCTAAAAAAGAAGAGATTAAACCCGAGGAAGAACCAACTGAAGTTAAAAGCGAATTAGAAAAACTAGCTCATGTTTTAGATACTCGCGGTTGGGCCGAACTCGCCCAAAAAGAAGAAAAACAAGAAATAAAAACTCTTTATAAAAAATATGAAGAACCCGAAGAACCAAAAAAAGAAGATGTAGAAAAAAAAGCAGCAGAAATAGAAACATTACTAAAACAAGAAATAGCCCAGAAAGAAAGCTTAAAAAAAGAAGCTGCTAAATTGGTTAAAGCCGGGGGACAAGAGATTAAAAAAGAAAACACACGCCCCAAAACTCAGGCTTTAAAAAAAGAAGTTAAAATTGAACTTCCTCAAAAAGCAGAACCCCAAAAAGTGATTCTGGGAATGCACCAAAAAGAAACTCCCCTCTTAGAAAAAGCTTTAAAGGAGCTGGAATTTTCTCCAAAATCAACAATTCAAATTAAAAAAGAAGTAGAGGAAGACCTAAAAAAACAAAAAGATAAACAAAAAGAAAATATTAAAAAATTCAAGACAGCAGTTTCTCAAATAGAAAAAATAGTTAAAAATTCTCCGGCTGCTCCAAAACAAAAACCTGCTAAAAAGGCTTTACTGCCGATTGTTTCTTTTGCTTGGCCAGCTCAGAAAAAACCTTCCTCAAAAGAGCTTCCGGCAGAAGAATACAAAATAGATCTTAAAAATAGGTTAACCACTCCTAGGGTTTTAGAGCCCACAACAAATATCAAGGTCGATGAAGAAAAACTGGAAGATGTTTTGGGGGAAACCGAAAAAGTAAAAACTTTAGAAAAAGAAATAGAAGAGATAAAGACGGCTTTAAGGGAACAAAAAACAAAGAAAAAGCCGGCAATTTTAATAAAAGAACCCGTAAGTTTATTTTATAAGAAGAAAAGGCAACATAAAAAAAGAAAATAATTTTGGGTTAGCCAATTTAATGTTAAAATAATATCAAATGGCTAAGAAAAAAGAGACAAAAAAAGAAAAGGTAAAAGAAGCTTCGGTCCAAGCTTTTTTAGACATCTCGGAAATTAGGGATAATGTTTTAATTTTAAAAGACGGTTCCTTGCGGGCAGTTTTAATGGCTTCTTCGGTTAATTTTGATTTAAAATCACCGGGCGAACAGGAAGCAATTATTTATAGTTTCCAGGATTTTTTAAATTCTTTAGACTTTCCCATCCAAATAGTTATAAGGTCTAAAAAACTTGATTTAGATAACTACTTGTTTAAGTTAGAAGAAACCCAAAAACAAGAAACTAACGAATTTATAAAAACCCAGATTGATCAATACATAGGTTTTATTAAAAGCCTTTTGGAAATCTCAAATATAATGGATAAAAAGTTTTATGTAGTTGTCCCCTTTTTCCCGAGCAGCTTAGAAACTGGTATTAAAAAAATTGGCTTAATCCAAAAAATTGCCACCTCCCTAAACCCTACTTTAGCTCAAAAACAAAAAGAAGAAGAAGTAGAGATGCACAAAAAAGAGCTTTTGGAACGTTTAAATTTGGTAATGGCTGGCTTAGATAACTTAGGGTTAAGGGCAGCCCAACTTACAACGATTGACTTAATAGAGCTTTTTTACGAAATATATAATTTAGAGACTGCTCAACGGGAAAAGATTTTTGATGTTGATGCCTTAACCTCTGACGTCGTTGAGCAAGAAGGTTATTAATTTTAAGAAATATCAAATGAAAGAAGAACAAGAAAAACAATCATTAACCGGCAAAATAGGGAAGTCTTTTAAAAATTATAAAGACTGGCGAGCAAGTTTAAACCAAAGAAAACAAGAATTGTCTTTGCTTAAAGATCAGAAGAAAAGAGAATTAGAAGCCGAAAGGATTTTTGAAGAAGGAGTAGCTTCGGTTAAAGATTTAATTGCTCCGCCGGCTTTGGATATAGAATTTAATCATTTAAAATTAGGCAATAAATTTGTCCGCACTTTTTTTGTTTTTACCTATCCTCGCTATCTTTACACCAATTGGCTTTCGCCGATTATAAATTTTGATTTTACAATGGATATTTCGATGTTTATTTATCCGGTAAATACCAAAATAATTATGGAAAGCTTAAGAAAAAAAGTCGGCCAAATGGAATCAGCGGCCGCCTTAAGCGCCGAAAAGGGACAAGTTAGAGACCCGGGCCTAGAAACAGCCTTAGAGGATGCTGAAGAAATACGCGACAAATTGCAAACCGGCACCGAAAGATTTTTCCAATTTTCCTTATACTTTACTCTTTACGCTTCAACCCTAGAAGAATTAGACACTTTAACTAAAGCTCTAGAAACAACCTTGGGCGGTAAATTGGTTTATACTAAGCAAGCAAATCTTCAAATGGAGCAAGGCTTTAATTCTACCTTGCCCCAAGGAACCGATCAATTATTTGTTACCAGAAATATGGACACTTCTTCACTGTCTACGGTTTTCCCTTTTACCTCTATGGAGCTTACTCAAAACCAAGGAATTTTGTATGGGATAAACCAACACAATAATAGTTTAATAATTTTTGACCGCTTCTCTTTAGAAAACGCCAACTCGGTAGTTTTTGCCACAGCTGGCGCTGGTAAAAGTTATGCGGTAAAATTGGAACTTTTAAGAAGCTTGATGTTAGGAACTGATATTTTAGTTATTGATCCGGAAAACGAATACGAAAGGCTTTGCAATGCTGTAGGCGGAAGCTATCTAAGGGTTTCTTTAAAATCAAAGTATCGCATAAATCCTTTTGATTTGCCGAAAGTTGGCCAGGAAGTCGAAGAAGAACAAGATATTTTAAAAACCAATATTATTATGCTCTCCGGGCTTATAAAAGTAATGTTAGGGGCTTTATCCCCTCAAGAAGAGTCAATTTTAGACCGAGCTTTAACCGAAACTTATGCCCTAAAAGACATAACCTCCGACCCTAAAACCCATAACAACACACCGCCTTTAATGGAAGACTTGCAGGCAGTTTTAGAAAATATGCGGGGGGCCGAGAGCATGGTTTCGCGGCTTGATAAATTTACCAAAGGAACTTTCGCCGGCTTGTTTAACGAGCAAACAAATATAAATTTGGAAAATCGCTTTGTGGTATTTTCTTTAAGAGATTTAGAAGAACAACTTAGGCCGATTGCTATGTATATGATAATGGGTTTTGTTTGGAATAGTATAAAATACAAACGCAAAAAAAGAATTTTAGCGGTTGATGAAGCTTGGCTTTTAATGCAGCATGAGGATTCGGCCAAATTTATGTACTCTTTGGCTAAAAGGGCTAGAAAATATTATTTAGGAATAACGACCATCACTCAAGACGTAGAAGATTTTCTTGCTTCCTCGTATGGAAAAGCGGTTGTTACTAATTCGGCAATGCAGTTGCTCTTAAAACAATCACCGGCAGCCATAGATTTAATTGTTCATACCTTTAAGCTTACCGAAGGAGAAAGAGGGCTCCTTTTAAAGGCGGGTGTTGGCGAAGGATTATTTTTTGCCGGCCAAAACCATGTAGCTGTAAGAATATATGCTTCGTACTCTGAAGATCAATTAATTACCACCAATCCTCAGGAGTTAGAAAAAATTGAAGAGCAAGAAAATTTTTAAAAAGGCTCTAGCTAGCTCTTTTATAAAAGACGGAAGGGGTATTATTCCAATAATATTAGGGTGCCTGGCTGGATTGGTTTTATTCGGAATAATTGGAATTGTTCTAATAGTTATGGGTGTTGGGCTCGAAAAAAAACCCGTCGCAGATCCGATAAGCGAAACGCCCTCTTCTGGCCCTACAAATACAGTCACTGAATTAGAGGTTAATGGCATAAAAATAAAAATTCCCGCATCGCAAGGGAAAATAGGCATAGAATCGGCCACAACAGGCTTAGGGCTTGAGAGATATTGCTCGGAAGCGGATAAAAAATGGTACATAAATATGCGGTGGCCATCACAAGAATGGAGATGGGACGGAGCAAACAGAGGCCTTGATGAAACATTAGCTTTATATGGAGGGAAAAAAATAATAGTCTATAACCCAACAACTAAAAAAAGCGTTGTTGCCATCATTTGTGAATCAGGTCCTGCCCCATGGACGGGAAGTAGTTGGTATACAAATACAAAAGATCAAGAAATCGGCCCTGATTTTTGGAAAAAGGGGACTGTAAATGAATGGCACCAATTCGATCCGCCAGAGGCGGACGGGAGAGTGGCAGGGTTAGCACCAGATCCATTTAATGCTATAGGGGCTAACATAAACGATATTTTAAATTATGGTTTTGCTGCCGACCAAAATATCACATTAGGTCCATTAAATACACCAAATTAGGTAATCAGTTCTAATTATGAAAAAATTTATTATTATCACACTCGCAAACTTATTTATCGTCTTTATTATGATTTGGCTTTTCTTTTTCAATGGTAGACTGATCATTAAAATTAGCCCCACGCCAGCGACAATATTATTAGATGGGAAAGAATATAAAAATATAAATAATCTAGACGTTAAATTAAGAGCCAAAAAATATAACATAAAAATTAAAAAGGAGTTCTATAAGGAATTTTCTAAAGACGTTGAGCTTTCTTTGTGGCAGACAAAAAATTTAGATATTAAGCTTGAATTAACTGAAAGCGCCAAAGAGTTAAAAAAAATTACTGAAAGTGTCTCCGAGATTTGGATAAATTTTTCTACAAATAAAAAAAGCGTGGAGTTCCTGAATCAAATCAAGCCATATTTAGCAACTAATGTTTATGAGTCTTTAGAATTAAATGTGTCGCTATCAGCAAAACCAACGAGTTCTGGAGTAAAGACATTATTGCCTAATATTTCAGGACCAATTAATGCTGTTGATATTGTTAGCTTAAACAAAGATTTGGCGAAAATTAAAGTGGTTACTACCCCTCTAAAAAATATAGAAAACTCAGTAAGTAGTTTAATTTTTGATTTTAAAAAAATTGATAATGAATGGGTCGTAGTTAATATTACCTATAAATACCAATAACCATGCCAGACGAATATAATAATTTTGATGATTTAAATCCGCGAGATGATTATCCAGATGAAGACTATCCGGATTATTCAGGAGAGCGGCCGCGGTCTGGCGGAGCTTCTTTTTCGGATAGAGCAAGGGACTTAAGAGACCAAGGAAAAGACTTAAAAGACAGGCTCGGTAAAAAGGCTGGCAAAAGCATTGGTGAGGGGGCACAAAAAGGAGCTAAAGAAGCTGGTAAAAAAACGGCACAAAAAGGCGCCCAAAAAGCAGCTGAAAAAGGGCTGGAAAAAGGCGCGGAAGCTGCCGGATCAGCCGTTGCCCCGGGGGTAGGAACGGCGGCAGTAAAAGGCCTAGAAGCGCTTTCAAAAGTTGGCGAAAAAGTTGGCATTTCCAAGAAAAAACAATTCTGTATCGGCTGTTTAATTTCTCTTTTGCCTGGAATTATTATTGTAACAGCTGCCTTTGCGGTTTTGGGTTATTTTATGACTAAACCCGAACAAGCTCCGGCTTTAGAAAATCCGCCATCTGGAAACGAAATCGGAGCAGGCGAATTTTTCCCTGTTGTGGGCTACAAAGGGGATGCGCAAGAACCAAACAACGGCATTATACCAACAGCCGCCTGTAATTGTGGTAGAAACTTTGGCGCACCTAGATGGAACAAAGAAAGAACTGCTATTGTAAGATATCATGCAGGGATTGACCTCTT
>JBBIQZ010000036.1:0-7067 GCA_037442065.1 bacterium
TGGGTTTGTTTTCTGGTTTCTTTAAAACTTTACCAGAAAACACCAAGCAAACCCGCCTCAAAACATTCTTTGAAAATATTTTCTTTTTTATAGGTCTTGTAGCAATAGGGTTTTGATATTTAATCTTTGAATTATCTATTGTTTATGCTAAATTGTTAGGTAGTTTATGAATTATTTTCACCCAATATCCAAAGTCTTTTTTCTTGCTTTTATGTCCTTTTCAGTGGCTTTAATTTTAACGCCGCTTATAAGTTATTTTTTGTATAAATTCAAAATAAAGCAAAATATTAGAGAGGCTTCCATAGACGGAAAATCCTCTCCGATTTTTTCTTCAATTCATAAAAAAAAGGCCAATACTCCAACAATGGGCGGAATAATTATTTGGATCTCTGTTCTTTTGGTGACTTTGCTTTTTAATTTAAGCCGTTCTCAAACTTGGTTGCCCTTGTTTGCTTTGGTGGCTACAGGAATTCTTGGGATTTTTGATGATGTTTTTAATGTCTTGGGAATTGGTATGCATAGAGGAATTAGAGCACTTAGAAAATTGCTTCTTCAAGTTTTTATTGCTGGAGTTGGTGCTTGGTGGTTTTTCTATAAATTGGGCTTTGATATGATTCATATTCCCGGCATCGGCGACTTTAGCATCGGTTGGCTTTATATTATTTTATTTGTTTTTGTAATTGTTTCTTTTACGAATGCAGTTAATATTACCGATGGTCTTGACGGTCTTGCAGGCGGTCTTTTAGTTATCGCTTTTGGCGCTTTTGCTGTGATTGCTCTTATTAAAGGAAGAATAGAATTGGCGGCCTTTTGCGGTACGATTTTAGGAGCCTTGTTGGCGTTTTTGTGGTTTAATATTTATCCGGCAAGGTTTTTTATGGGCGACACTGGTTCAATGGCTTTAGGGGCTACGTTGGGAGTGGTTGCTATGCTTTTAAATTCTGTTTTGGTTTTGCCGATAATTGGCTTCGTTTTTGTGGTTGAGATTTCTTCTTCTCTTTTGCAAATTATTTCTAAAAAGTTTTTCGGTAGGAAGATTTTTTTATCAGCTCCTTTGCATCATCATCTAGAAGCTAAAGGATGGCCGGAACCAAAAATTACAATGAGACTATGGATAGTTGCTGCTGTTTTCGGATCGATTGGTTTGGTAATAGGCCTTATTGGCATGGGTGTGGGGTGATGGTATGAGAGGCAAAAAATCTGATTACATCTTAAGCCTTACAGTTTTTGCGCTTTTAATTTTCGGAATCATTATGATTTCTTCGGCGGGCGTTGTTTTGTCATACGAGAAATTCGGGACTAATAATTATTTTTTAATTAGACAGATTATAAATGCTTTAATCGGAATTGGGGTTTTGATAGTATTTTCTTTGGTTAATTACAAAACTTGGAAAAAGTTTGCCCCGGTTCTGCTCTTCTTAACTATCATTTTATTGCTTTTAGTGTTTTTGGTTGGTTTCTCATCCGGCGGAGCAAAAAGATGGCTTAATTTAGGATCATTTTTAGTTCAACCAACAGAGATAGCAAAACTAGCCTATATTTTGTATTTGTCCGCTTGGCTGGAGAATAGAGGAGAAAAGTTAAGGGATTTTCAGTATGGTTTTGTTCCTTTTGCTTTAATGACTGCTTTTATAAGCTTACTTATAATTTTGCAGCCCGATTTAGGCACAGCAACGGTGATAGCCTTAACAGCAGCTTTAATATTTATAACCGCCGGTGGTACTTTTAAGCAAATTGTTGCCGGGGGAGTTTCTGGCCTTTTGCTAATCTGGCTTCTTATAAAAAGTTCTGCCTATCGGTTTGCCAGGCTTTCGGTATTTTTAAACCCATCAGCCGATAAGCAGGGAATTGGTTATCATATAAATCAGGCTCTCTTAGCGATAGGCTCGGGAGGATTTTTTGGTTTGGGATTTGGACAATCAAGACAGAAATATAATTATTTACCAGAACCAATAGGAGACTCAATATTTGCTGTTATTGCCGAAGAAATTGGTTTTATAAGAATATTGGTTTTAATCTTACTGTTTTTAGTCCTAGCTTATCGAGGTTTTAGAATTGCTCGTTTAGCTCCAGATGTTTTTGGAAGATTAGCCGCCTTTGGCATAACCTCTTGGATTACCTTGCAGGCTTTAATTAATATTTCGGCAATGCTTTCTTTGGCTCCCTTAACGGGAATACCTCTGCCTTTTATAAGTTATGGAGGTTCTTCTTTGATAACTTCTTTAGCCGGAATTGGTATTCTTTTAAATATTTCTAAATCAAGTGGTAAAGGAGAAAATTATGAGAGTCCTCATTGTGGCTGGAGGAACCGCCGGGCACACGCTACCCGCCTTACAGGTCGCAAGCGAGCTTTTAACAGAGGATAAAAATACTAAAATTTTATTTTTAACCTCAAGAAAGAAGCAGGATTTAGAATTTATTAAAGCCAGCGGTTTTAGGGTTAGAAAAATTTTCGCCGGAAAATTTAGAAGATATTTTTCTTTTTATAATTTTACCGATATTTTTGTCACTATGTTTGGTTTTTTTCAAAGCCTTTTTATAATTTTAAAATTTAAGCCCCAAGTTATTTTTTCTAAAGGTGGTTATGTTTCTTTACCGGTGATTTTTGCCGGGAGAATTTTAGGAAAAAGAATTATTGCTCATGAATCGGATCTAGTTTTAGGTTTAGCCAATAAAGTATCTTTACCATTTATTCATAAATTGGCCGTTTCTTTTCCTATTTCTCAATATAAAAATATTAGTTCACATAAGTTATTTTTTTCTGGAAATCCGGTAAGAGAATTAACTCCCGGGAAGGAGGCTTCTAAAAATACTCTACTGGTTACTGGAGGAAGCCAAGGGGCCAGGAATATAAATTACGCACTAGCCGAATTATTAGACGAACTTTTGGGAGATTTTAGAATTATTCATTTGGTAGGAGATTTAGATTATCCTTCTTTTAAAGAGATAAAAAGCACTTTAAATCATCAAAAATCTTTTAATTACATACTTTTAAACACCGTTTTTGATAAGAATAAATTTAATGATTTGATAAACGAGTCACAAGTGGTGGTATCCAGGGCAGGGGCGGGAACCATCGCAGAGTTGGCCCTTTTGGCTAAACCGGTAATCCTTATTCCTCTTTCGGGCCATCAAGAAAAGAATGCTGAGTACTTGGCCAAAAATAATGCGGCAGTTTTGATAAAAGATAAAGATTTAACTTCAAAAATTTTAAAAGAAAAAATCAAACTTTTATTTAGTGATGATAATTTAAGGAATAATTTAGCGCAAAATATTTCTCGGTTTTCCTCACCTAAGGCAGCTTTTTTGATTGCCAAAGAAATATTTAAGGCTAAAAAATAATGACAAAGCTTTTACTGATAAGCGACTTACATCAGCAAATTTATGTTTTAAAAAATTTGGCCGAATACTTTAAAAAACATGAATTTGAAGGAGTAATTGTTGCCGGTGATTTAACGAATAGAAACAAAGATTCTTTAAATTACGCCAAAAATTTTGAACAAATAATAAAAGAAAACAAGATAAGGATGTTTTTTATTCATGGCAACAACGAGTCGGAAGAGGTGATTGATTATTTTAAAATAAGAAATTATTCGATCCATCTTAAAGCCAAGAATTTTAAAGATTTTCAAATAGTAGGCATCGGTGGTTTCGGCGAGGGATATTATCCAGGGGACTTTAGTACCAAAGATGCCATTTTGGTAACTCATTTCCCGCCAATTTTATCTAATAAAAATTTCAAAGATGCACCCGTAATTCATATTTTTGGGCATAGTCATTTTGGGGGATATCAAAAAAAGCAGGGGAAAACTTTGCTTGTGCAGTTAAAGGCCGCTATGTATAACCGAGGGGCCGTTCTAGAATTGCCTAGTTTAAAAGTAAATTTTATAAACTTTAAAAATGCTTAAATATTGTTTAGGAATACTCAAAAAATACAAAACGCCAAAAGGTTTAATTACTCACAGCTTGGGCGTTTATAAGGTTTCTAAGCTTTTAGCAAAGAGGCTTAAAGAAAAAGGTTTTAAGATAAATAGAGAGGCAGTTTTAAAAGCAGCCCTGCTGCATGATGTTGATAAGATATATACAGTCGGGAAACCGCAAGAACATGGAACAGCAGTTCAAGAAATACTTAAAAAAGAAAATGTTAGCAAGGAAGTTTTTAAGATAATTAAAAACCATACCGCTTCAAGAATTTTTGAAAGAAATTTTTTCAAATTACCTTTAGAGGATAAAGTTGTCTATTATGCCGATAAAATATTCGAACAACAAATTTGTTCACTAGAAGAAAGGATTATCGGCTGGCAGAAAAGATATGGTTTAACAAAAGATAAAGCGCAAAAACTGTTAGGGTTAATGAAAAAAATAGAGAGAGAAATTCTTAAAAAGGCAGACATTACTGGAGAAGAGCTTAAAAATTTAGTATGATAATAAATTAGATGATGGTAAAAAAGAAAAAAAATAAAAGACTATTTAAAACGCCGAAGTTTTTTGTTGTTGCTTTTTTAGGAGTAGCAAGCTTAAGCCTTATTTTGTTTATGTTCTATTTTTATATCTTTGAGGCGCCCAAAAAGATTTTTAAGAATATGCAAGGGAAAATGTCTCAAGTTAAAACTCTTCATTACAAAGGAGAAATAGATTTATCTAAAGAAAGTGCGGGTGGAATGAAGACGAAGCTTAACTTGGAGGGAGATTCGGCAAGCGAAGGTAAGAAAGAAAATAACTATCTAAAATTAGGGATTGATGGTTCTGTAGGCAGTTTAGGCATTAACGCTTCCTTAGAACTTTTAGTTTTGGATAAAGACCTATACTTTAAAATTAATAGTATACCTAATATCCTAAGCGCATATGGAGATTATTCCGGAATATTAAATCGTTGGGCGACAACAACAATTTTAAAAGAAGAAAATTCCGAAAGTTTAAATGACCTAATGAAGAATACTAATTTTATAAAAAGCATTAAGCGATTAGGGTCAGAAAGAATCGAGAATACTGACACTTATCATTATCAAATTGTCTTAGAGAAAGAAAGTTTAAAAAAGATAATTAATAGCCAGCCCATGTTTAGTTTCTTTTCGACGGATGAAATTACTGAACTTAAAGGAAATATTGATTTACTGCCAGAAATTTCTTTAGAGGTTTGGATTGGTAAAGAGGACAATTACCTTTACAAAATAGCCGGTAGTGTTCCTTCTCTTACAAAAGTTAATTTTTCTTTTCTTCTTTCTAAATTTAATCAGCCTATAGATTTAAAAGCCCCCAAGAAGGCAGAGCCGACGGGTAATATTTTTATTCCCTTTTTAGAAGTAGTTTCCAAAATTAAAACTTAAGGAATTTTAATAATGTTAAATATTGAAGCAGTAGAAAAATTAGCAAAAATTGAAGGAGAAAATTTGATAAGTTTGTATTTATCTACAGACAGGAAAAAGTTTTCCCCTCTCACTATAAAAACAAAAGCAAAAGATTTGTTTAAAAATATTAACTTGCCAGGAAAAAGTGATATTGAACAAAAGGTTCTTAAACTTTTAGACAAGGTTTCACCCAACACAAAATCTGTGGTAGTTTTTGCCTCGGAGAACTTTTGGTCGGTCTTTGCTTTTGCTTTTACAGTAGGAGATTTACTAACAGTTGATCGTTGTTTTAATCTAACACCCCTTTTAAGGCTTTTTTCCGAAAATAGGAGCGTTGGCGTGTTGCTTTTAGATGCGGAAAGGGCCCGTTTTTTAGAGATTTTTCTAGGTGATTTGAAAGATCATAAACATTTAGAAGATCAAGTTGTAAGAAAACAAGCAAATGGCGGCTGGTCCAAGGAGAGGTTTGAGCGCCATCGGGAAGAAATTATAAAAAGACACCTAAAAAGGGTGGTAGAATTTTTAATTAAAATGCACAAAGCTTACAAATGTGAGTATTTATTTTTAAGGATTGATCCCGAACTAGAACACGAGTTTTTAAAACTTTTACCCAAAGATATAAAGGAGCGATTAAAAGGCCATATAAGGGTGGATATGGATGCTTCTCCTTCCGAAATAATAGAAAAAGCGAATGCTTTAATGAAAGAAGAGGTAAGGGGAGAAGAAGAAAATAGAGTTAGGGAATTGTTTAGGCATTTAACCCACGGAGAATCCGAACGAGTAGTAGCAGGTTTAAATGATGTACTAGATGCTCTATATAATAAGAAAATTTCCATCCTTTTAGTAAACGAAGGATATTCTGAGCCGGGTACTTTTTGTACCTTTTGCGGATACATATCTTTAAGCGAGGAATATTGCCCTTACGACCAATCACCAAACAGCAGGGTGAACAATATTATAAACATTGTAATTGATCAGGCTCTAAAGCAAAAAGTTGAAGTGGAAATATTTAACGACGACAAAACTCTAAAAGATTTGGGAAATATCGGCGCATTTTTAAAAGAGCATTAGATGAAAAAGGCTTTAAAATTAGGAAGTTATTTTTTTCTAACTCTAGTTATCTTTCTTTTTCTGCCATCTTTTGAGTCTTTAAAATTAAATGATGTAAGTTTAAAGAAACAAATATTATCTAAATTTCAGGTTGGAAGCCAAGTTTTAGAAACTCAAGGCGAAGAGAAGGTTCCCGAAACCTTAAAAGACCAAGCATTGGAAGACGATCAATATCCCGAGTTGGATACCGTAATTGTTAAAAGAGTTATTGATGGGGATACGATAGTTTTAGATGACGGCACAAAAGTTCGCTACATTGGGATGAATGCCCCGGAAACTTACGAGCCGTTCGGTAGCCAAGCGACTTTGAGAAATAAAGAGCTAACCGAAGGCAAGGAAGTTGTTTTGGAGTTTGATAAAGGTTTAAAAGATAAATATGGCCGTACTTTAGCTTATGTTTATACTGAAGATTATTTTATAAATGAAGAATTGCTAAAAGAAGGGATGGCTAAAGTTATGACCATTCCACCCAATGAAAAATATAAAGATCGATTTAAAAAGGACGAACAAGGAGCCAAGGAGCAAAAGCTAGGAATTTGGAAATAACAACTAAAAGGGAATATGGAATATCTTTCAAGGACTTTTGAATATTTACTCGCTTAAATAGTA
>JBBIQZ010000037.1:0-6829 GCA_037442065.1 bacterium
GACAGCACTCCCCTCTTAATCGCTACAAAAAATGAAAAAGGAGAGTGGGGGTGGACTAGCGACGTAGGAAGAATATTATTTCAAAAGAACGGTATAGATGGGGGTACAGAATTTACTGGTTGGTGGCTTAATAATTCCGAGTGGCAACAAGTCATTGGTGAACATTTCACTTTGGCAACGATTGATTACGGAATATATTGGAATGAAATAGAGCCCAATCAAGGTCAATTTAATTTTTCTATAGCAGATAAACAGGTGCGACTGGCTGAGGGTAAACAAATGAGAATTAGGGGCATGGGTTTAGTTTTTCCACCAATGTATCCTGATTGGTTAAGAAATTTTCAAGGTTCTCCAGAAGACTTCGAACAAGCTTTAAGAAACCATATTTCAACTATAGTTTCGCACTTTAGCGGAAAGGTAAACGAATGGACGGTAGTCACAGAGCCATATATCCGTCCTTATAGACAAAATGATATTTTATATCAAAAATTTGGCTATGATTATATCGAGATCGCTTTTCAAGAAGCTAGGCAAGCCGATCCTGAAGCAATACTTATATACGAAGACACCTTCAATCACACTTCTAATGGTATTACGACGTCTTTAACTAGAGATATTGTCTCCAGACTACAATTAAAGGGTCTTATTGATAGGGTTGGATTAGAAATGCATATAGATGCATCTCAACCATTGAATGTTGACGATATTGTAAAAACTATGCAAAGCTATGGCGTTTCTGTTTCTGTAACATCTGTCGATGTGGATTTAAGCAACGTCGGTGGTACCACAGAAGAAAAATATCAGTTACAGGCTGAGATTTATGCGAAAATATTGAAAGCATGTCTTGATTCAAGCGTTTGTACAGATTTCTCGGTTTGGGGAATTGGCGACAAAAATCATTGGTTAGATCAACAAAACGCCGACGCTGACCCAACACCTTTCGACGACAATTTAAACCCAAAACCAGCCTTTTGGGCCATGATGCAAGTTCTTTCAGAAAATCTTACTCCTTAATTTTTTGAACCTCTGCAATATAACCAAAACAGCAAATAACGTTCCATATATTAAATATCTCGTTAATAGCCTTGCTGGCTCGTTGACTAATCTGAATAACCATTCAAAACCAAATTGTTGAATCAATTTTGGTGCTTGAGGTTTGTTTTTTGAAACGAAATCAAATGCGGCGCCTACAGGAATTATGATTAATGGTTTATTTGATTTTTTCAATAGTTTGTATCCAAAAATTTCTTGTTTAGGGCTTCCTAAAGATATAAAAACTACTTGTGTTTTTGAAGAGGAAATTTTTTTCCTTAATTTTACCCATTCTTTATTCGTCAATTCTCTGAATCTAGATTCTTCTTCCCCTGCTATTTGTAATTTTGGAAAAGACGTAACTAATATTTTTTTTAATTTTTCTAAAACCTTTTTAGTATTTCCATACAAAAAAACCCTGTAGTTTTTTTTGCTTAAAAAAGAGCATGCTTTTAACATTAACTCTGGTCCGTAAACTCTGTCGTCAAGGTTTTTATCTTCCCCGTAAAGAAATGGTATCGACCACCTAGCCCATTGACTATCCGGAACCAAGTAATCAAATCTATCAAGTGTTTGCTTTAGATGATTATCGTAATGTGCTTTTACTAAAGTGTGGGATGCGATTGGAGAAATTAATAGGCTTTTTTTATTTTTTATCGCTTTATCAAGCTCCCTCAAAACAAAATCATAATCGCACGCAGTAACAAAATTGTCAATTATTTTATATTTTCCTTTGTAAATCATTTTTATAAATGTCAATAATAATGTCGTCAACGGAATACTTTACATCCCAAGAAGAATAATTTTTTTTGAATTTAGAGTAGTTGCTTATCCACCATTTGTGATCTCCCGCTCTCGCTTTTTTTTGGAAGATTATTTTTGGTTTTTTGCCAACGATTTTACCTACTTTATCGATCAGTTCCAAAACTGAAGCACTGTTTTTTCTACCCCCTCCCAAATTAAACACTTCTCCTTTCTTTGGCTTTTTATAAAAAAAATAAAAAGCTCTGGCTACATCTTTGGCGTCAATAATGTCTCTTACTTGTTTGCCTTTGTAGCCTATTACGGAAAAGTGTTTTTTATTTTTAAAACCATTAACCATGTACGATAAGAATCCTTGTTCAAAAGCTCCGTTTTGACTTGATCCAGCCACTACCCCCAATCGAAACGTACCTGTTTTTAGCCCAAAATAGCGACCGTATTCCTGAACCATTAAATCAGCTGAGGCTTTGGAAACTCCAAAAGGGCTGTGTTTTGATTGGTCGATTGATAATTCTTCTGTAATGCCGTCATAAAAACGATGTTTTTCTTCTAAATCAAACCTAGTTTTTTTCTCTATGAAGTCAAAATTATTGACTAAATCTCCATAAACTTTATTGGTAGACGTAAAGATAAAAATAGCCCTAGGACAATATTTCCGGTATAGCTCAAGTAAATATAATGTACCTACAGTATTAATAGAAAAGTCTTCTATTGGGTCTTTTGCCGACCAGTCGTGGGAGGTTTGAGCAGCTGTGTGAATGATTAAATTTATTTGTTTTGCGTGTTTGAAAAATATTTCTTCTATTTTTGATCGATCTCTAATGTCAGCATTATAATGTTTGTATTTGTTCCCCAAAATCTTTTTTTTCGCCAGAAAGTTTGTTTTTATATTGAATAATTCTGCTCTAATATTGTTGTCTATTCCTAAAACCTCGTGGCCTTTTTTTAAAAATAATCTTGACGATTCAAACCCTATAAGACCGAGTGAACCAGTAATTAATACTTTCATAATAATCTTTTAAAACTATAGTAATAAACCCCTAATTCCCCAGAACATAATTTGATAGGAAACTGGCACCGTTGGATTAAATAAGCCATAGAAAAACAATGACCAAAATGAAATAATAAAGGCTTTTTCATAATCACTACCTTTTTTTAACAAAAAGGCATCTCTTCTTACAAAGAGATATAAAATAATTATAAATACAAACAGAGTTATATATCCCGACTCTGCTAAAACTGCCCCAAAAATATTATGGACAAATTCTTGAGCTCCTTGAGAAGCGATTAGTTGTGATTTATTAATAAAAATATTGTTTCTTTTATTTAGATTGTCATAATAATTACCTAGTCCTACCCCAAGTAGACTCGCTTTCCCCATTTCTATTGCGTCTTTTATCTGGACCAACCTGTAGTTCGTTGGCGCGACGCCGCTTATTTTATCTTCAAATATTAATCTGTCTAAAAAAGAATAGCCTGCATAATAACGCATAATATTATTTATCAAGAAACTTAATAACAAAACGCTTAAAGTAACAATAAATATTTTTTTGAAACCTATTTTTTTAAAAAATAAGATTGAACCAATAAAACTTACAAAAAGCATTAATAATCTTGTCCGTATGTTTGAGAGAAAAGAAAAAGCAGAAATTATTATGAAAAAACCGTAAAAACTCAGGTTATTAATTGATTTTTTCCCTACAAAAGGAAAAACAAATAATAAAGGTAATATTATTTCATCATAGATATCTGCATATATTTTGCCATCCTGTAATTTTGCAATAACTAAATCAACGTGTTTTTGATAGATAAAACCACTTAAATACTTTACAAAAAAATCTTGGTAGAAAATTATTAAAGATTGATAAAAAAAATTAACAATAACGCTTAATAATAATACAAGAACTATTTTATGAAGGTGTTTTTTATAGAAAAAAAATACAAAAAAAGCGATTAAAGAAATTAAAACGTCTTTATACCGGTTTAAAAAAGCTGTTAGGTTTATTACTATAAAAACCGTCAATGATTGAATAACAAAAAATAATAATACTAAGTTAACAATTAATTTAGAATCTTTGTTTAAAACTATTCGTTTTCTGGAAAAAAAATATTCTATCAGTTGAAAACAGAGTACTAAAACTAGTAAAATTCTTGCCAGAGCCTGACTGGTCACAAAAGCGCTTTTGAAAAACGGAATAATATAAAAATTTGGTATTTTAAAGAAAAAAATGCTGATTAAAAATAAATATAAAAAAAGTTTATTAAGTTTTTTAGTCATTGTCTAAATTTTATCAAAGATATGAGAATTTTACTTGATACCCACATGTTGGGGAAACAGGAAACAGGAAACGAGAGATATTGGAAAAACTTATCCCAGGCTATAGCAAAATATAAAAAAGTTGAGGTTTTAAATTATTCTCCAGAATTAAATAATGGTTTATATCGTATATTTTTAGGGTTTGATAAAGCCATAAAGAGGTTTCGACCCGATCTAATCCATGTTCAAAACTTTGCTCCTTTTAACAAAACTGTTCCTCTAGTTACTACGGTACACGATCTTTGCTTTAAATCTTATCCGAGGTTGTTTAATCTGAAAACTAATTTGGCGTTTCAGTTTTTTTTTAAAAGATCATTAGAGCAGTCCGACGCGATTATTTGTGTTTCAAACGAAACAAAAAAACAGCTCCTAAGAGCCTATAAGATTAACGAGAGAAATATTTTTGTGATCTATGAAGCGGCAGATAAATGTTTTAAATATCTCGAAGACAAAAAGGGTGTTGCTTTAAAATTGTTAAAAAAATTTAGTCTTACCGGAAAATATTTCCTCGTTGTTGGTAATATCCAAAGTCGCAAACTTCCCTATGAAACAATCAAGGCCTTTAAGGCTATAAAAGAAAACTTTACTGACATAAATCTTGTTTTTGTTGGGCATAATAAACTAGGAATAAAACAAACCAATCGGATAAAGATATTTGGATACGTGACGGACGAAGAATTAAATCTTCTTTATAATGGATCTGTGGGACTTATCTATCTTTCCTTATGCGAGGGTTTTGGGTTACCCATTATTGAGGCTATGACCACAAAAACGCCCGTCGTATGTAGTAATATTCCTGTCTTCAGAGAAGTTGTTGGCTACAATAATGCCTTATTTGTTAAAAACAATAGGGAGTTGGTTGGGGCTTTAGCTATTCTTTTAAAAAATAAAATCATTAGAAAAAAATATTCCCTGTTAGGCTATAAAAGATCAAAATTTTTTTCGTGGGAGAAAACTGCCAGAGAAACATTAAAAGTATACAACTGGGTTCTAAATTCATGAAAAAATATCTTTTTGTTGGGTTAATCCTTTTACAAATAGCCGTCATCGGATTTCTTTCTATAAAAATTTTTAAACAACAAAAAAACATTCTTGGTAAAACATCCATTAACACCATATCCAAAGATTCAATAGTTTTCTCGCCTACAAGTAGTCTTAAATATTTTTACGAACCGCAAGCAAATTCTACAGAGAAAGTAACTAAGGATTGGCTACCATACGAACCCGTATATACAATAAACAGCGATTCCCTCAATGAAAGATTCGAATATCCTACAACAAAGCCCGACAAAACATACAGAATCATCGCTTTGGGCGATTCCTTTACGTTTGGACAAAATGTATCAACTGAAAAAAATTGGACGGAGCTTCTTGAAGATGAATTAAACAAAAATTTATCCTGCAAAAAGTTAGATAAATTTGAGGTAATTAATTTAGGAGTTTATGGTTACGATTCCCAATATGAGATCGAAAGATTTAAGTTGAGAGGAGCCAAATATAAGCCCGATCTCGTAATTTGGACTTTTACTGATTTTGAAAGAATTTTGGAAAAAATGATGCCATATATCGCGGAACATAAAAAAGAAGCGGAAAAGTTGGAAAAACAGGGAATTTATTACCAAAACTGGAATGACGCCCGAGAAAATCCAAAAAAAGAGATAGGAAAAGAGGGCTTTAATGAATATTTAAAAGAACAGTTAGAGAAATTCGACGAGATTTATGATAAAAGCTTGCTTCTTGTAACTCTACCTGCCAATCCAATATATATAAATACGTTAAATAAATTTGTTTCGCAGCGCAAAAATACTAATTTTTTTCAACCTTCTATACACTGGGATCAGAAGGAATATTTCTTGCCCGATATGCATTTCAATGTTCTCGGTCATCAAAGAATGGCGACGGAGGTATTCGAATATTTGACAAAAAACAAGATTATTCCTTGCCAATAAAATAATCTCCTATAACCAAATAGTCCATTTTTGTTTTAAGAAAGTCTTTAATCGCCTGCTCTGGCGTCTCGACAATCGGCTCGCCTTTTAGATTGAAGCTTGTGTTTAAAATACACGGGATGCTTGTAACTTCATAAAATTTTTTGATGAGGTTATAGTATCTCCCGTTATCTTTACTGACTGTCTGAATACGGCAAGTACCATCGGTATGAACTATAGCCGTCAAATCTTCTCTTTTGTCCTTTTTCACTTTAAAACAAAATGTCATAAAAGGACTCCAGTGGTTTTTTTCGGGGACTTCAAAGTACTCATAAACTTTCTCTTGTAAAACAGAACCTGCAAATGGCCTGAATTGTTCACGAATTTTGATTACATTAACTTTTTCTTTCATAAAACGCGGCTTTGGGTTGGCGAGTATGGATCGAGAACCAAGCGCGCGCGGTCCAAATTCCATACGTCCGTTAAACCAACCGATTATTTTTCCTTGAGCAAGAAGCTTGGCGGCTTTTGTAATAAGATCGTTCGTGTTCTTATATCTCCCATATTTCAATCCATATTTTTTGATTATGCCTTCTATCTGATCGTCTCGATATTCTGATCCAAAGTAGAGATTTTTAACAACGGCTCGAGTTCTTTTTTTGAGAATAGCATAATAGAGATATAATCCTGCGCCAACCGCGTTTCCGCTATCTCCAGCTGCTCCAAAAATATATATTTTTTGAATGGAGTATGATTATAAATCTTGCCGTTTGCCAGAGCATTCAATGCA
>JBBIQZ010000038.1:0-6533 GCA_037442065.1 bacterium
CCAAATTTTAATATTTTTTTTCATTTTTCCTTTGTTTTAAAATCTTGCAAAATAGTGGTTACATCTTCTGATGCTTTATCTATCGCTGCCTGGGACGGTTGTTTTCCGGTAGTAACATTATTAATTAAATCCTTAAAGATTTGGTCGGTTTTATCCCAGTCAACCACATACCAGGTTTGGGCTTTTTCTGTTTGCTTTGTAAAAACAGCCATATATTTTCTGTTTGATTGCCAATCTTCTAAATCTTTTCTGGCGGTAGGCAGGCCGGTTCTTTCTAAATATTTTTTAAGCTGGTCTTTACTGGAAGCAAATTTTAAAAATTTCCAAGCTTCATCTTGATTTTTAGAGTCTTTAGAAACTCCGTTTACAAAATAGCGGGCAAAGAAGATTTTTTGGGGAGAAAACTGCGGAGCTTCGGCGATATTAAAATTTAATTTGTCGGTTACTTTTTCTATTTTTCTAATATCAGAGGCATAGCCTAAAAACATATTCGTTTTGCCGGAAATGAAAGCGTCTAGAGAGTTAGGCATTTCCGCCTGCCAAGTGTAGTTTTCTTTGGCTGGGTTGGCAAAAGAGGTGTAAAAATCTAAGGCAGCCGTCCCTGGATAAATTATATTACCGTTTTTGTCTTTTGTAGAAATATTAAACTGGGCCCGTAATTGATCGTTAGAAACCATCTTGGTTGAATTTTGGAGCATTAAAAGATAAAGAATGTCTTGGGAGTGTTCCACATTGTAAGCTGTTCCCAAAGAAATGCCGGCAGTGTTTACAGCAGCTCCGTTTAAGGTTTTTAATTTGGAAACATCTGAAGTTACATCGCTCCATGTCTCCGGAGGGGACCAAATTGATTTATCGCCAAAAGCCTTCGTATTGTAAAAAAGCGCTAGGGTGTCGATTGAAAAAGGAATGGCATAAAGCTTGTCGTTAAAAGTTAAGTCGTTTTTAGCCACTTCGAAAAAAGTTTCCGAAAAACTTTCATTTGAATAGGCCGAGTTAGGCATAGGCGAAAGTTTTTTATAGTGCTTTGGGATCCAGTCGTTCCTTACTTGAAAAATGTCAGGACCTTCTCCAGAAGCTAGTGCGTCAGTTACTTCTTTTTCGTATTCTCCCGGCGTTTTGGTTTCTATCTTTTTATAAATTATAGAAACGTTGGGATTTTTTTGTTTATACCCATCTATTAAGGGTTTTACTTGTTCTTCTTCGTCTTCGAAGCCCCACCAAGACAATTTTATTGGCTCGGAGTTTCTTTTAGTAAATGCTTTAAATATAAAAAATAGTAAAAATAAAGCTATAATGCTAGCTGCAATACCTATTATAAGCTTTAATTTAGTGCTCATGTTTTAACTGTTATTTGTTTGTTATTTGTATTTTTATTATATACTTTCAAGGTATTTTTTCAAAAATTCTCTAAACTCAGGAGCTAGGTCATTATGTTTTAAGGCGTAGGCTACCGTGGCTTTTAGAAAATCTATTTTGTGGCCGGTTGAATACCAAGTGCCTTCAAATTTGCAGGCGTATAAAGGCCTTTTTTTTATTAATTCTCTAAGTCCGTCTATTAATCTTAACTCTCCGTCTCTGGGGTCTGGGCCGGTTTTTCTAATGTTTTCTAAAATATCAGGAGTCATTATATATTTCCCCACGATAGCCAGGTTAGAGGGAGCTTTTTCTTTTTCCGGCTTTTCTACCAGATCAAAAACTTGGTAAGTATTGTTTTCTAAATGCTCGGCTTTTATAACGCCGTAACGGGAGACTTCATTGTCAGGGACTTCGGCGACGGCAATGATCGGATCTTGGTATTTTTCAAAAACTTCCATCAATTGTTTTAAGCAAGGGGTTTTGGAATCGACCAAATCGTCTCCGAATAAAACGGCAAACGGTTCGTCGCAAACTATTTTTTCTGCGCATAAGATTGCATGGCCATCACCCAAAGGTTCTTTTTGTCTAACATAGGCTATTTGAGCAAGGCGGGAGATTTTTTTAATCTCAGCTAAAATATCTAATTTACCTTTGTTTCTTAAGGTGTGTTCCAGTTCGTATGAATAATCAAAATGATCTTCGATAGCTCTTTTGGTACGGCCGGTAACCATAATAAGTTCTGAAACGCCTGATTCTACTGCTTCTTCCACTAAATATTGGATAACAGGCTTATCAACCAAAGGAAGCATTTCTTTGGGGGAGGCGATGGTTGCTGGCAAAAACCTAGTTCCTAAGCCGGCAACCGGAAGAACTGCTTTGGTAACTTTTTGTTTTTCCATAATGATTTGATTTTACTCCAAAATTATAAAATTTCCAATTTTCTAGTATTTTATTTCGAATTTCTCAAATTCTTGCGATGATATTTCCCAGCGAATTCTCATTTTAGAAACCCAGGCCATTTTAGGCCCTTTTTTAGCCCATTCCGCAAGTTTTTTCAGATTTTCTTCTGTACCCTCGGCAACAATGGTTACGGTTTTGTCGGGTTCGTTTTTAACATAACCGGTTAAGCCTAAAGCATCGGCTTGAGCTACGGTATAAACTCTAAAACCTACGCCGTGCACTCTTCCTTCCAAGTTTAAGATTAATCTTTTATTCATGATACCCACTTGGTAAGTTGGTAAGGGTGTCACCCTTACCGGTAATAAATGTCGAGGGACAGACCCTCGACAAAGTCTCCCTGGTAACTCCTGAGATTTATTCTTCCCACCACCAGTCTGGTTCGCGGTCGTCAATCTCATTAGCTGTTAATTTTTCAAATCCTTTATCCTCACTATATATTACTATTTCAAAATCCTGTTCACCTTTTGCTTTTTGGGCAAAAACTATTTTTTCAGAATCTGGCGCCCAAGAAGGATCTTCGTTAGAATCCCCACTTACTTTAGCATTAGTTAATCTAAAGTAGATTCCAGGGAAATTTTCACTAGAAAAATAAACATCCCAAAACCAGTTATGGTTACTTTCTCTAGTTGAGGAAAATATTAAATTTTTACCATCAGGCGAAATCTCCGGGTTTGTATCGTTTTTATTAGTTAATTGAATTAAATTTGTTCCATCTGTGTTTATTATAAAGATACCGCCTTTTTGGTTTCCTTGAACATAATCTGCATTGAATACGATTTTTTGGCCATCAGGCGAAACTGAGGGATTGTATGGATATATTGTTGGCGGAGTTACAAGCTGTTTTTCTGAGCCGTCAATATTTATTGTAAAAATACCTCTTACGTTAGTTTTTTGGCCATTTATATTAACCTCATCATGACCCACATAGGCGATTTTTGTTCCATTGTAAAACCAATCTGGACTCTCGGCTCCGTATTTGGCATCGGTTACTTTGCGGATATTGGAGCCGTCATTATTCATTATATAAACTTGGCGTCCGCCGGAAGGAGATTCGTCAATCGTTGAAAAAGCGATTTTTTTGCCATCAGGAGACCATTTAGGATTTTGGGTATTAAACTTGAAATTGGTAAGCTGTTTTGAGGATTTAGTGCCCACATTCATCACAAATATTTGATTTACGTTGCCGACTTTAGAGGTATAAACTATTTCTCCTTTATCTTCTGGGTCTTTTGCGGTTTGGACTGATATTTCGTTAGAGCCCGTGCATTGGTTGGCAATATTGCAGACGAAGATTTTATAGAAATAGGTTTGTTTAGGGGTTAAGACATCATTAAAAGAAAGTTCATTTTCATTTGTTGATTGTAAAACTAACACTGAAGATTCATTAACAGGAGAAACATTAGAGCGGTATAGCTTATAGGAATTAAAATACGGGCTTTGATTTTTAACCCAAGAAAGAGTTGTAGAATTATGAGTGGTGTTGGATGATTGTAGTGTTACCGCCTGCGGCGGAGAGAGTAAGGGTGGTCTGTGTGAATCGATAAACTCGGAAGGATCTACCCAGCCAGATGGTTTAGGAGTGGATGAGTAGCCGTAGTCAACACCAATAGAGATATCTGTTCTTATCTCGAAATGTAAATGAGCTGGATATATATTATTGTCTCCTTTTCCCATAGTACCTATTTGCTGTCCGCGAGAAACAGCACTATTTTTGGAAATATAAACATCTTTTAGATGTCCATACATAGAGTTTATTTTTGTTCCATCGGGCAGTGTATGCTGAATAATTATTACATTGCCCCAAACTTTTTTATATTCTGCCAATATTACAATTCCATTAGAGATTGAATAAATAGGATCGCCTAAATCTCTATCCCCGCCTTTATTACCATTCCAATCTTCGCCCAAATGATAGCGTCCACCAAAATTATAGTTTTTTGTACCAAAATCTTGTTTATCAGTATAACCAGTGGCACTTGGTTTACCTATTGGGCAATCAAAACCATCAGAAATTAAACTGTTTGCTTTAATTTTGCCAGGCCATAATAAAAAGGTTGCAATAGTTATTATGAGTAATAGTCCTTTTTTCATTTATCGAATTTTATAGAAGAGATAATAAATTCAAATTTCTCAGCTATGTTCTTATCTTCTGTATAGGCACTCCATTCATATGTTTTTGAATTTCTTTCATAAATTACGTAGCTAAAGTTGACTTCTCCCCAATAAAACAATCCAAATTTTCCGGTTATTTTTTTACCCTTGGCTCCATCAACCATTATTTCTTTTTCTTGATAATTCTCCAAAGAAATTTTTTTAATTTCATCAATTTCTTGCTCTATAGTCTTGTTTGTAACAACGAGTTCGATCGGAGCCATTTGGTCAGTATCTTCTCGGATAGGCGTATTAGTAAACGCTATCCTTGATGTATCTTTGATGGGTTGTGGTTTTAAACCTTCCGGATACTTAACAGAAAAGCCATATTCTTGGTTAGTGTAAGTTTGCCAAGTGGAAGTATCTATATTGGCTGTCTGTTCGTTATTTGCTGGGTTATTCGACCCTTGGTTATTATTCACTGCCGATTGATTATTGGTCTCTTGCCCAATTTTATTAGCATCTCTTTCTCCCAAGATCACTTCATCAACCACTTTTTTAAGCCCTGTTCTTATAGGTTCTGGTACAAATTTTGGCTGATACATATAAATCAGAGCAATTAAAAAAAGAGCCAGAATCCCTGCTCCTAACACAATCCAAAATGATTTTCTGGAAGCCATTTTTTTAAAAAATAGTTTTAATTTATCCGACATTATTCCACCCTTTTACCAGTTAGATAATAGGTTAAGTGTTTTAGTTTTGCAAGATTTTTTACGAGTTCTGTTTTTGAATGTTTTGAATTCTTTGTCGAGGGTCTGTCCTTCGACGGTCTTGACAACCACTATTTTATTATTCGAGAACAAAGCCTCCGATTATTTCCTCGGAATCAATAATATAATCTTCAACAAAGTTTTTATAGGAAAACTTGGTTTTATTTTTGTCTAGCAAAATATCTTTTTTATTATCTTCAAAATAATCTAAAATAAACTCCTGCTTAACCCAAGAGGTGTTTTTCTTCCCTAAGTAGTTTAGATAACTAGAATATGGATAATTAGTTATTTTTTGAATCTTTCCTTTGTCGAGGGTCTGTCCTTCGACAGGGTTTTCTAAGACAGGGTTAAGGTGTATATAGCGAGAAAGATGTAAAAGATAATTGTCGTTATCAACCAAAACTGCTTTATATCTTCCCTGAAAAAGATGACCTACTCTATCATATTTCCGATTGAAATACATCGAATAAGTGGTTATTAGGCACTTCATAAATTCGATTATATCCTTTTCATTTTTTTGTTTAATCAGTAAATGGAGGTGGTTTGGCATAAGGCAGTAACATAAAAGATCAATTGTTTTATAAAAATTTTTTCTTAGCGTATGTTTTCTTTTATGATAAAGATCCAGCTCTTTAGTATTTTTGGGATTATCCAGATATAGTTTTAAATAAAATAAAAATGTCGAATAGTCATGATCGTTAAGGAAAATATCTTGTTTGCCAACGCCTCTATTGTAGACGTGATAAACACCGCCTTTTAAATATTCTTTTATAATATTTTTACTTGGCATATTTTTATTATATCAACAATAGCATAAATTGTCGAGGGTCTGTCCTTCGACGGCCGTCGAAGGACAGACCCTCGACAAACCAAAGACCATTGTTTTTTAATTCTTTATTTTATAAATGGTGGTCCATTGGTCTTCGTAGGATTTTTCAAGGCTTTGGTCTTTTGATACCATCTCTATAAAGCGAGGATTTTTTTGTTTGTTAACAAAGATAGTGGTGGAATTAAAATTATTTTTAATTGTTTTTGAAGGTGACGGGTCTTCTCCATCAGCAATTTTTCGATATTTTGCGTAAAGATTTTTATCATATTCATACATAAAAGTCGGATCCATGCCAACGATATAGTAGTTATGGGTGTTCCAGAAAAATAGTTCCGGGAAATCGTCCCAAGAAACATTATAAACAATGGATTTTTTGGGAGTATTATTAATGAGCCATTCCGCTGCCGATCTGTAGCGATCATAAGGCGGAGTGTTTTTTAATGTCAGATAATTTCCGGCGAGACTATTTATAAAAAATAAAGAAGTTAGTAATAGAACTGCTGAAATTGGCAAAACTTTTGCCAATT
>JBBIQZ010000039.1:0-6528 GCA_037442065.1 bacterium
TTGGTTTGGAAGACAGATACAGGAACCAAAGCGGTTTTGGCTGGACAAACGCCATATTTGTAAAATTAGTAGAAGAATTTTCAGAAAAAGAGTTAGATTTAAAGCCTGCAAAGAAAGATTCAAAAATAGACAAAGCATTCAAAGAGTAGTATTATTATTTCAAATAATTAAAGGGGAAATGAAACCTACTTTCTCTCATAAACTTCGTGCGGAAACAAAACGTTACCATAGCTCGGTGGCTGTTGTTCTTTTTGTTGTTTTTATAACGGTAACTTTATTTTTAATTATCGTTTCTGTAAAAGGTTGGCTGGACAATAAAAAGAGTACAACCTCAAAGCCGACAAACGAAGCTCCAAGCAAAGAATTAGAAGAAGTTAAAGTAGAGCCTCAATTAAAATCAGAAACAAAATATACGGTTAAAGAGGGAGATACTCTTTATGAGATAGGTATTAAATTTGGAATAAATTGGCAAGAGATTGCTAAAGTTAATAATCTAGAAGAACCTTATACTTTATCCACGGGGCAGGAGCTTACGATTCCTAAGAAATAATCAAATGAGGAATTATTTGAAGAAAATTATTATAATTGCTTCCGTTTTGTTTTCTGTGACTATCTTGGTTGTTTTGGCAGCTGATAGCATACTTTTTAGAAACTTAGTCGGTGCCAGTTTGCCAGAAGACGATCTTTTGGCAGTAAAAAAGATAATTTCTAATACTCAAAGTCTAAATTGGGAGGCAGATACCAAAGGTTCTGTTGATTATTTTTTTGAAAATAACGAATTTAAGGCAAATTTTGATGGCCGAAGCTTTAATTTAAGGAAAGAAACCGAAAGCGATTTAAATTTTAAAACCACCGTAAATAAACTATCTTTAGAATTGCCTTCTTCGTTTACTCTAAAATTAAGAGGAGGAGAGAAGGATTTTTTATTTAGTTTTTCTCTTTATGACTCATGGTTTAAATTTAAAAACCTTGTTTTTAATATTTCCCCTGATGCAGTTTTGTCAGCTAAAAAGGTGGGATTTGAAAATTTAGATTCCCAAAATTATGCCAAATATGAATTTAATTTTAATCCTAAGATTGTTTTTGGAGGAGAGAGTGAAGCCTGGATAAAAGTTGCGGCTTTAGTTGACTTAAAAAGAGCCATATTTAAAAAAGTGGATACGGATATCTTAGTTTCAGGAGCCGACGGCCGGTTTAGATTTAAAAAAGAAGATATTTACAATTCTTATGATTTTAAAGGAGCAATTGTTGCCCCCGAATCAGCAATGGATGTAGATTTTTCTCACGATGAAATTAATTTGCTTTTAAGAGATATTAAGAGAAAAAATGATCTTAAAAGAATTGGGGCTGCTTTAGAAAAATATAAGGAAGACAATGGTAAATATCCTATTTTAACAACCGACTCAAGGGATTATAATTTTTTAGAGCCTTTAAAAAATAGTTATTTAACTGATATTCCCAAAGATCCCAGTTTGGTGTATTATTATAAATATAAGTCGGCAGATGGAGAGGGTTTTTCTTTAACAGCTATTTTAGAGAATAAAGAGGATCCGGAAGGTCAAAAGCAGGGAGACATTTTGGTCTATAAATTGAGTAATAAATGAAATTAAATTGATTCGTTTAATAAGTGGATAGGTTAAAAATAATTATTAAGATCGCCCGCCTTCACATCCAACTTCGCCCAAAAGGGCTTCGCTGGACGAGTAAAGTTACGGCAGGGCTTTCGCTTCGGAGAGGAATAATTATTCCGAAGCTACAGGAGTAAATTATGTGGATTGTTTTAGGAATTTTAATTGCTGCAGTTTTGGCGGTTATATTTATCTTTAACAGCCTAGTTACTGCCAAAAATCGAGTAGATGAAGCTTGGAGCGATATAGATGTTCAACTTAAAAGAAGATACGATTTGATTCCAAACTTGATAAACACTGTAAAAGGATATGCCGCTCACGAAAAAGAGGTTTTAGAAAAAGTAACCGAAGCAAGAACTAACGCTATTTCTGCTCAAACGGTTCAAGACCAAGGCAAGGCCGAGAATATGGTAAGCCAAGCCTTAAAGTCTATTTTTGCTGTTGCAGAAAATTACCCCCAGTTAAAAGCCAATGAAAATTTTCTTGCTTTACAACAAGAACTTACCGACACCGAAGACAAGATACAGGCCGCTAGAAGGTTTTATAATGCCAATGTTAGAGATTTCAATATCAAGATTGAAGTCTTTCCCAATAATTTAATGGCAGGAATGCTTGGTTTTAAGCATCGTGATTTATTCGAAACCGAAGAGGCGGAAAAAGGTCCGGTTGAAGTTAATTTTGACGAAGATAACAAACAACAAGGGAAAGAAGGTAAATAAAAAAGGTTTGCAGAGCAAACTTCCAGAATTTTGATTTTTGAATTTTGATTTTTTAATTTTATTATGACTACTTATACCCAAATAGCCGGTAATAAGCGGAGGAGTTTTTTTCTTTTAGCGATGTTTTTGATAATCGTTATTTTAATGGGCTGGCTATTTTCTAGGGTTTTTGATCAGCCGGTAATTTTAATTATTGTCGTAGTTTATTCTATAATCCAGGCGCTTGTAGGTTATTATGCAGGCGATAAAATCACTTTGGCAATTTCTGGCGCCAAACAGATAGAAAAGAAAGACAACCCTGAGCTTTACAATTTGGTTGAAAATTTAACAATTGCAACCGGTCTGCCAATGCTAAAGATTTATATCATTGAAGATCCTGCTCCAAACGCTTTTGCTACTGGTCGGGATCCCCAACACGCTTCTATTGCCGTAACTAGAGGGCTTTTGAATAAGCTTCAAAAAAATGAAATAGAAGGGGTCTTGGGCCATGAATTATCGCATATCAAAAATTATGACATTAGACTTTTGACTTTAACGGTTATTTTAGTTGGTTTTATTGCTTTGCTTTCCGACTTTTTTTTAAGGTTTACGATTTGGGGCGGACGGAATCGGGAAGAAGGCGAAGGTCAAGCTCAGCTTATTTTATTGGTTTTAGGAATAATTTTAGCCATTTTAGCACCGCTTATTGCAACCCTAATAAAGCTGGCAATTTCTAGAAAAAGAGAATTTCTAGCTGATGCCGACGGTGCCTTAATGACAAGATATCCCGAAGGCTTAGCTTCGGCTTTGGAAAAAATTTCTCGCGACAAAGAGCCTTTAAAGGCAGCCAACAAAGCCACTGCCCATCTTTATATCGCTAATCCTTTAGGAGAGCACAAAGGCAAAAATGCAAGAGGATGGTTTGCCGGGCTTTTTGATACCCATCCGCCAATTGAAGAAAGAATTAAAAGATTAAAACAGATGGCTTAAGTAAAAGAGGTAAAATGGAAAATAATTTTAAAAACCCTTCGCAAAAATTAACACCTCAAGAAAACTCCAATCAAAACAAAGAATTGCCGCCAAATCCTTTGCAATCGCCGCTAACGCCAGAAGAGCAAAATCCAACTCAAGAAAAACCAGCTGATTTTTTAGGTAGGGAAACCAAGAACGAATCGGTCTATAATGCGTCATCTACCAATAAAGAAAACTTACAGGATATCAAGACTTCAGCTGGTAACGCTTTAGGGGCAGAAGTTGGCAGTAAAATTCCCGAAAGCAACGTGGTTTTGAAAAACCACGAGAAAAAATTAAAACTTTGGGTTGTTATCTTTTCTGTCTTTCTTGTTTTGCTTTTGGCAGTTGCCGGCGTCTCTTTTGCTAAAGGCGATCTTTATTGGGTAAGGGATATTTTAGGATTTGGGCTTCCAAGTGATCCGGTAAAAGCTGTTTTAAAAGTTAGTCAAAATATGTCCAAACTTAAGACTTATAGGAGTAATTTTAATACAAATTTAGACATTGCAACCGATAGCCAGAAAATAAGCGGCAAGATTGAAGGGCAGGTGGATTTCGATAAGGCCAACAATGAAGCAAAGCTTAATTTTAAAGTCAAGGATTTAAATCTTCCTGATAACGATAAAGGGTCTTTTGATTTTTTAAAAGCTCTAAATAATGTAGAGGGTGATTTAATTACAACTAAAACAGATTTGTATTTTAAAAGTCCTCTTTTAAAAGATAAATGGCAAAAAATTGATTTTTCAAAATTTACAATGCCTCAGCAATTATCAAAAGGCAGTATTAGTGATGAGGATGCGGCTTTAGTGGCCGGTACGGTCATTTATTCTGACGGTGTTTCAAAGACAGGACTTTCTGATTTGGGGCAATTTGTAAAATCGGCAAAAAAATTAAATGATGAAAAAATTTCAGGAGAAAGCACTTATCATTACACTTTAGAATTAGATCTTGCAAAAGCCGTAGATATGAACGAAAGCTTTAAGCAATTGCCGGAGTTTAACAAGGAAGTCATCAAAAATTTCATTTCTAAATATCTTAGTTTAAAAATAGACTACTGGGTTAAAAAGTCGGATTTTCTAATTAAAAAGCAAAATGTGGCTTTGGATATTAAGGTAAACGGGGAGGATTTTGGCTTAAGCGGGGTCTTAAAATTTGGTTTTACTATTAATGAAGAGCTTAAAGATTATAATAAGGCTTTAACCATAGAAAAGCCTCAAGATACCCAGGATTTCGATCTAGCCCCATATTTGAAGTTGTTAAGCGGTAATGGACAAACAGGCTTAGATATTACCAATTCTTTACGACGAAGCGATATGATGTCTATTAAAGCGGCGTTAGAGGCTTATTATGCCAAGAATAAAAAATACCCTGTTTATAAGGGCGATAGCAGAAATAGCAGCTTTTTAAAGGAATTAGTAGATGAAGGAGTGATTGTTAAGGTTCCTAAAGATCCACAAGATCCCACGTATTATTACTATTATGAATCCGCAGACGGCAGCACTTATAAATTAACATGCGTAATTACAGATGCTCAAGGCGGATTTAAGATAGAAGATTTCAGTAAAAAATAGTTAAGATAGGCGGCTTTAATTTGCTATAATAGAAGAAGAGTAATCTTCTTCTATTTTTTATATCAAAATGGAAATTAAAGAAGCCAAAAAGAGAATAAAAAAACTAAGACTTAAGATAGACAAAATCCGCTATCACTATCATGTTTTAGACGAACTTATAGTTCCTGAAGGGGTAAAGGATTCTCTTCAGCATGAACTTCAAGAATTAGAACAAGAATATCCTCAATTAATAACCGCTGATTCGCCGACTCAAAGAGTGGGCGGTAAGCCTTTAGCGAAATTTGAAAAAGTAACCCATTCTAAAGCCATGCTCTCTTTAAACGATGCTTTTTCTGAGGAAGAACTAATTGCTTGGGAAGAACGTATTAAAAAATTAGCGCCCGAAGAAAAGTTTGATTATTTTGCTGAGCTAAAAATAGATGGTTTTGCGGTTACTTTAATTTATGAAAATGGCATTTTAAAAACTGGCGCTACCAGGGGGAACGGGTTTGTCGGTGAAAACATTACTCAAAATTTAAAAACCATAGAATCAATCCCTTTAAGGTTAAATGAAGTAAAAGGAGTTGATACCAGAAAAAGAATAGAGGTGCGGGGAGAAATTTTTATGTCCAAAAAAGAATTTGAAGGGATAAATCAGGAGCAAAAGAAAAAGGGGCTTCCAATTTATGCTAACCCTCGTAACTTGGCAGCTGGATCCGTTAGGCAGTTAGACCCCAAAATAACCGCTTCTCGCAACTTAGATAGTTATATGTATGAACTAGTAACCGATCTAGGTCAAAAAACCCACGAAGAAAAACACGAAATAATAAAAAAACTAGGATTTAAAACTTCTAAATATATAAAATATGCCAAAAATCTAGGTGAGGTTTTTGACTATTTTAATTATTGGGAAAAACATAGGAAAGAACTTCCCTTTTTAATTGATGGCGTGGTAGTTATTGTAAATAATTTAAAGCTTGAAGATAAACTTGGAACCGTTGGCAAAGCACCAAGATGGTCTGTTGCTTTAAAATTTTCTCCAGAGCAAGTTACCACAATTCTAGAAGACATAAGGGTGAGTTTGGGTCGAACCGGTGCCTTAACTCCTTACGCGGTCCTAAAACCTGTTCGGGTAGCCGGTTCTACAATTTCCCGGGCTACTTTGCATAATGAAGATGAAATAAAAAGAAAAGATTTAAAAATAGGCGATACGGTTATTATTCAAAAAGCCGGCGATGTGATCCCCGAAGTTGTGGCCCCCATCAAAGAATTAAGGACAGGTAAAGAAAAAGAATTTAAAATGCCGAGATTCTGTCCTATTTGCGGCGGGAAGGTTTTAAGACCTGCTGGTGAAGCGGTAGCCCGTTGTGCAAATACCAAGTGTTATGCTATAGAACGGGAAAAGATAATCCATTTCGTTTCTAAAGAAGCTTTCGATATTATTGGTTTAGGAGAGCAAATTATAGACCGATTTTTGGAAGAAAAATTAATTTCTGATCCGGCAGATTTATTTTCTCTTGAGGTTTCTGATTTGGAAATTTTAGAGAGGTTCGGTAAAAAATCCGCCGAGAATATTATAAATTCTATTAAGAATCGGAAAATTGTTACCTTGCCAAGATTTATTTTTGCTTTAGGTATAAG
>JBBIQZ010000040.1:0-6370 GCA_037442065.1 bacterium
CTTGAAAAAAGAATTGAAAATCGGAATACTAAGAATTCATGAAGAATTTTGGCCATTTTTGGAAACTCTGATTAAAGGGTTGGGACACATTCCAGTAAAGGGCACAACTTCAAGAAAGACTATGAATTTCGGAACAAAAGAATGCGAAAACGAACAATGCGTTGCCGTAAAAATCGCTATGGGACAAGCAATGGACCTAATAGAAAGTGTCGATTATCTGCTTATCCCAAACCTTATATCTATCTATGGTAGAACGTGGACATGCCCAAAATGGCTGGGACTTTATGACATGATAAAAACAACCGTCGAACCGAGAAAAATCCTCCATCCTACAGCTGATGCAAACCCTGATATCGGCGTTGTAAAGGCGATAAAAAGGATCACAAATCCCACGCTGGCTAGTAATATCGGCCGGATAAAAAGGTTGGGCTTCACCCCTCTTCAAGTTATGGGACTGGATCTAGGAAAAAGTCTAGGTAGTGGAACGATTAGATCTTTAAGAGCGATTATAAAAGCTCAAAAAGCACAGAACAAAAGCAGTAAAGAAATTCAAAACGAACAAATATCCAAAGATCCGCGCGACAAAACAATCGCTTTAATCGGCCATCCATACCTGATAAACGACGAGTTCCTTAACTTCAAACTCACAAAAAAGCTAAAGAACCTGGGCGAATGGTCAAGACTCCCTTTCGAAACAGAAAAGAAAAAAATCTGGGGAATAAACATAATAACTCCGGAAGCAGTCCCTCAAAAAGTCTGGGAAAAATATGCCAAGATGTATAGAAAACATATCTTTTGGGGAACACACCGAAGAATGATTGGTTCTCTTCTCTACTGGTTAGATGAAGGAAAACTAGACGGCGTTATATTTTTAACAGGCGCTTTCTGCGGAGAAGATGCTCTTATGGAACCGATATATAACAATATAATGGGGGAGGCCGGAATAGTATTTACAAGAATAACTATGGATGAACATTCTGCGGAAGCCGGGCTTATAACCAGAATAGAGGCTTTTGCCGATACTCTTCCTAAAAAAAGATCACTATACATGAAAAAATCCGTAAACGAAATCATACCGACAGAAATATCGGCACCGCTAAGCCCTGTTATTTCTTGTCCAAATTTAGGCTATGCTTCCATTGCCATAAAAGCGCTTTGCGAAAAAATGGGTGTACCCTTTGTGGAATCTACCCCTACAACATGGCGGTCTACAAACAGAGCATTAAGAAACACTCCTGAATTTGCCTGCAGACCTTTTAAAGTTACCTTGGGTAATATGATTGAAACCTTAGAAAAACATCCGGAAGTAAATGTTTTCCTTCAAGGTGGCGGATCTGGCCCATGTAAATACGGCCTTTACCATGAAAGCCAGCAGGTTATCTTGGAAAATATGAGAGAAGAAATAGTAATTTGGCCCATAAAACCGCCTTCAGAAGAAGGAATTTCTTCTTTCTTTAAATGCTTCTCTCTACTTGACCAATATAAGAGGAAAACCATAGGCAGAAGCGAGATAGAAGAAGTTATAAAAAGATACTTGAAAAGAGAAGAAACGCCTAATATATACAAAGATTTGCCCCAAGAAACTCTGTGGCAAGTTATAAAGTACGGCTACCTCATAATGAGAGGATTAGATCAAATATACAAAGAAGGAATTGCATTAAGGCTGTTTGAGGAGAAAAAAGGATCAGCTTCTCAATATATCAAGAGAGCCCAGAGCCTCTTCCTCAATATAGGACCTAATATTTCTGAAATCCCCGAAATAACCGAAGAGGCATTCCGAATTCTTAGAGAAATGCCGGCAGTTATTGACCTTAAAAATCCTATTGAGATAAAAAAAGCGATAAACCGATCTTTAAAGATTGGAATAGTCGGAGAATTTTATGAGGTATTGGCTTCGGAATCCAACTTCGACATTGCAAGATGGCTTGGTGAAAGAGGAGTTTATGTAGAGAGAGGAATTCATGGTTCCGACTGGATAGATCCCTCTAGAAAATGTGTCGTTGAAGGAACTCCAAGAAAAGAAATCGCAAATATGGCAAAAAGTTATTTAGGTTTTTGCGGTGGGGACGGCCAGGAAACCATAGGCCACATAATCCATTATTTTAAAAATGGATTCGATGGAGTAATTGCTATTAGGCCTCTAGGATGTATGCCAGAAACTGTTGCCGCACAAGTAATCCCTTATCTGCCGGAATATGGGATTAATATACCTGTTTTAATTGTTACATTCGATGACCAAGAGGCTGGTTCACATTTATTAACAAGGCTTGAGGCTTTCTTAGATCAAATAACGTCACAAAAACAGATGAAAGAGGTGATGTTTACATGAGATCCGTATATTTAGGGATTGATGTTGGATCAGTAAGCACGAACCTCGTGTTTGTAGATCCTCAAGGAAAAGTTGTTTTTGAAACTGTATATATAAGAACAGAAGGCCAACCTATAAAAGCTATCAAGAATGGTCTCTTAAAAATAAAAGAAGGCTTACCTCCAGATGTAAAGATAGCCGGCGTTGGAACAACGGGGTCGGGAAGAAACTTAGCCTCGGTTATAGTTGGAGCAGACATTGTTAAAAATGAAATAACCGCCCACGCTATAGCCTCCAAGAATACTGTATCTGATGTTAGCACAGTTTTAGAAATCGGCGGACAGGACTCAAAAATCATCCTTTTAGATAATGGAGTCGTCGTTGATTTTGCTATGAATACTGTTTGTGCTGCCGGAACAGGCTCATTCTTAGATCACCAATCATCACGACTTGGGATTCCGATAGAAGACTTCGGTGATTATGCCCTAAAAGCAGAAAACGGCGCCCAAATTGCCGGTCGCTGCTCGGTATTTGCCGAATCGGACATGATCCATAAACAACAGGTTGGTTATGCGGCCGAAGAAATCATCTACGGACTTTGCCAAGCATTGGTCAGGAATTATCTAAACAATCTGGCAAAAGGGAAAAAAATACGATCGACCATTGTTTTCCAAGGTGGTGTTGCTGCCAACAAGGGGATGAAAAGGGCTTTCGAAGAAGCATTAGGAACTGAAATAATTATTCCAAAATACTTCAATGTTATGGGAGCCTTAGGGGCAGCAATTCTAGCGAAAGAATATACAAAATCCCAAAGGGAAATTACCAGTTTCAAGGGATTTGAAACGGCCAAAGTTGACTATAAAACTTCCAGCTTTTACTGTAATGGATGTGAAAATAACTGTGAAATCGTAAGAATTAAAGACGATAAGAGAGTCTTAGCCTACTGGGGCGGAAGATGCGGCAAATGGGAAAATAAAATAATGGAAGACAATCTTTCCGAGAAAATTAGTATACAAAACAACAATTGCGCAACTTGCATGGACACATAAATGTGTCCTTTTTTTATTTACCTACCATCATTTAATTATCTAATAAAAAGGTAAATAACACCGATGACACTAGCGCCTCGTTGGACAATTTTCGCTACTCCTCTTGCTACAACCTATCAGCGAACTCCTCTTATTCGCTAATAGGTCGGGCAGAGCGACCATTGGTCATTGGTCGTTTTATATTCCCCTCTGCCGGGGCCGAGAAAGACTTGAAGTTTCACGAGACTCCTTTCTCTCATCGACCGCTGCCGAACAATTGTCAGACGAATCCCATAGGGGCTCAAAATTGCATATATACTATACATACAATTTGAAGTCCCTATGGATAAAATTTTTAAGTTTCCGGTATTTTAAAAATATTTTAGCAAAGCAAGCAATTGGATATCAACAACTAAATTGTTAAATTGTTCCATTGTTAAATTGTTGATTTTCTTTAGCAATTTAGCAATTAGCGAAGCCACGTTTGACGTGGCGAAGCGACAGCAATTTAGCAATTTAAATGTCTAAATTCTTAACACTCTTTGCATGGGCTTGGATAAACCGTTTTCTGGGCATCACTTCATCGCCCATCAAAATAGAAAATATTTCGTTGGCTTTTTCGGCATCTTCAATATTCACCTGAAACAAGACTCGGTTTTCCGGATTCATAGTCGTTTCCCAAAGTTGCTCGGGGTTCATTTCTCCTAACCCTTTGTATCGCTGAATGGAAATACCGGCCACTTTAGTTGCTTCGTCTACTGTTTCAACCTGTTCTGTTTCGTTTGCTGGCTCGCCTTCTATTTCTTCCAACACTGATTTTTCTTTTTGCTCTTCCTTGTTCCTTGCTCCTTGCTCCTTGCTCCTTGCTTTAGAACTTAGTTCCGAAATTATTTCTTCTTTATCAGCATCGGTATAAGCGTAATGAGCCTCTTTACCTTTAGAAATTTTATAAAGCGGTGGTTGAGCGATATACAAATGCCCGCCGGAAATTAGCTCTTCAAAGTGGCGGTAAAATAAAGTTAATAAAAGAGTTCTAATGTGAGCGCCGTCAACATCGGCATCGGTCATAATCACAATTCGGCCGTAGCGCAAACGAGACATATCCATTTGCTCGCCGATGGCAGTGCCTAAAGCAATAATTAAAGCTTTAATTTCTTGAGAGGCCAGCATTTTATCAAGTCTAGCTTTTTCAATATTTAAAATTTTACCTCTTAAAGGCAAAATTGCCTGAAATCCCCTGTCCCGACCTTGCTTGGCCGAACCTCCGGCCGAATCTCCTTCTACGATAAAGAGTTCTGATTTGGCGGGGTCCTTTTCCGAGCAATCCGCTAATTTTCCGGGCAGAGTTATTCCTTCTAAAATTCCTCTTTTTATAACGCTGTCTCTAGCGGCTCTAGCAGCCATTCTAGCTTTAGCAGCCAAGAAAACTTTTTCCATAATCCGCTTGGCGTCATCGGGATGTTCTTCTAAAAAAGCGGCAAATTTTTCACCCATCACTGATTCTACTACGGTTCTAACTTCCGGGTTTCCTAATTTTGCTTTTGTTTGGCCTTCAAATTGAGGATTTTTTAATTTTACCGAAATAATAGCGGTTAAGCCTTCGCGAGCGTCTTCCCCTTGCAAAGCTAAATCTCCGTTTTTTAAATAGCCGAATTTTTTAGCATAATCATTTATAACTCGGGTTAAAGAAGACCTAAAACCGGTCAAATGCATCCCGCCTTCAATAGTATGAATATTATTGGCATAAGTGTAAATATTTTCTTTAAAGCTATCTGTGTACTGCAAAGCAATTTCTGTGGTTATATCGGAAACTTCTTTTTCGGTATAAAAAATAGCTTCATTTAAAAAACCTTTATTTTTATCTAAATGTTTAATGTAAGAACTAATCCCGCCTTCAAAGTGAAAAGCATAAACCGCCCCGTCGCGATGGTCGGTAACTTTTATAGTAACACCCTTGGTTAAATAGGCCTGCTGGCGGGCATAATCTAAAATGGTTCCTAAATTAAAGGTTGTTGTTTCGAAAATTTCCGGATCCGGCTGAAAAATGATGGTGGTTCCGGTTTCTTTGGATTTGCCGACCGGCTTCACTGCGCCTTGGGGTTTACCTCTTTTGTATTCTTGGGCATAAATTTTCCCATCGCGGGCAACCCGAGCTTCGGTCCACAAAGACAAAGCATTAACAACAGAAACTCCCACACCATGCAAACCACCAGAAACCTTATAGCCGCCACCGCCAAATTTACCGCCGGCATGAAGCATTGTCATTACAGTTTCTAAGGTGGATTTTTTGGTTTGAGGATGTTTTTCTACCGGAATTCCTCGGCCATTATCAGAAACTCTTACCTTATCGTCTTCTAAAATTTCTACTTCAATTTTATTGGCATATCCGGCCATGGCTTCATCAATTGCATTATCTATCACTTCCCAAACCAAGTGATGAAGACCGGCTGGCCCGGTTGAACCGATGTACATTCCCGGCCTTTTTCTAACCGGCTCCAAACCGGTTAAAACCTGAATACTCTCGGCTTTATATTCATTTGCAGCTTTTTTTGTTGGCATTTCGCTCCTAATTTTAAATAAAAAGAGGTCTTTTACCTCCTAATTATACTAAAAATAACTATCCAGCGAAAGGCTTTAATTAAGGGTCGCAATTAAATTTCATTAAGAGAGAATGGTAACCGCCAGTAGAAACCGAGGATACTCCTGTTGCTGGCGTTTGCGTCCAATTATATACATTACTCCCATCACCAAAACCAAGCTGCCTGCCCCCATCATTGCCCCACGGACCAATATTCCTGCCCACTGCCCACACGATGCCGTCAGATTTTAGAGCTAAGGAATGATCTTCTTGTCCTTCAATGTATTTAACGTTTCCGGTTAAAGTTTGAGTCCATATATTAACACTGCTTATACCGGATCCTAGCCCTAGTTCGCCGTTATTATTAAAAAAAGTTGAACCGGTAACTAATGCATCACCATTAGATTTTATGACAAAAGAATAAAACCCATCCGCGGAAATAAATCTAATGCTACT
>JBBIQZ010000041.1:0-6253 GCA_037442065.1 bacterium
TTCACTCACCTCCGAAAAGCATTATGTTAAAGAAACAAAAAGCCATCCGTCCGGATAGCTTGCTATTTTAGTATAGGTTTTAAAGTTTTTTTGTCAAACTTGGCAAACTGCAATGCTAAAAAGCTAAAATTGTACTTTGTATTTTTATTTTTCTGGCGAATCGCTAATAACTTCCGGTTTTCTAATTAGCCGTCTTAGAATCTTTTTAAAGCCCTGCGTTTCATCACATTTTAAAAGATAGGTTATCAAAAAATAAACGCCGGCACCGATAAAAATAACAGCTAAAGTCTGGGTGGTAAAACCTAAAACGGGGTGAGCGGGATCGATAATTGGGCTTATGCCGTATTTTAAAACCTGAATAATTGTTCCCATAATTGCCGAGGCAAAAAGAACCTTTCCTAAAGAAACAAATATTTCTGACTCATTAAAATTGCCCAATCTTTTATGAAGCGCCACTAGCAAAATAATCATATTTACAAAACTGGCGATTGTGAAAGCGGCAGCTAAACCAACAACGGCAAAAGTAATATTTTTTCCCGGATCAATTGCATATTGGCTAAATAATTTGGGTAAAGTTAAACTTCCTAAAAGATTAATTGAGACCGAAAAAAAAGCGGCATAAAATGGAGTTTTGGTGTCTTTTAAAGCGTAAAAAGCTCTAACCAATAAGGGGATGGTGGCTTGCGAAAATAAGCTTAAAGCAAAAGCACCTAAAACAGCAGCTGTTAATTTGGTATCGATAATTTTAAATAGGCCATAGCCTAAAATTAATCTAACAATTTGGCCTCTTAAAAGGATTAAGCCTAAAGCCGACGGAATGGTGAAAAATAAAATTTGTCTAAAAGTTTGGGAGAATTCAAAAATAAAACTTTGGGTTTTGTCTTGGGAGGCTTTCTCGGTTAAAACGGGGAAAATTGCCGTAGCAAAAGACAGCCCAAAAACAACCGAAACAAAAGTTTGAATATCGTTGGCCAAATTTAAATAAGCAATGGAGCCGCCGCCAACGACCGAACCGAGAATGGTTGCAATAAAAAAATTTGCCTGGTTGGCCATTAAACCGCCCATTCTTGGTGGAGCTAATTTTAAAATTTCTTTTAAAGAACGTTCTTTTAAATTTAAAATCGGCTGGTAGCGGAAACCCAATTTCAAAACCGAGGGTAATTGAACAAAAAGATGAAGTAATGCCCCGACTAAAACTCCGTAAACTAGCCCAAAGATACCAAAGACAGGAACTAAAAATAAAGTGCCGAAGATGATACCTAAATTATAAAGCAAGGGAGCTAAAGCGTAAGCGGTAAATTTTTTAAAAGAGTTTAAGATTCCACCAGCGATACTGGACAAACCAAAAATAATAGGCGACAAAAGCATAAGCTGGGATAATTTAGTAGTTAAACCCTTGGCCTCCAGTGAAAACCCCGGTGCTATTAAATTGGTTAAAAAGGGCATTAAAAAAAGTAAAACTAAAGACAAAATCCCTAAAGAAACAATAATAAAATTTATAACATTATTGGCAAACTTAAAAGCCTTTTTTTTGTCTTCGTGGGTCATTTCTTCCATAAAAATAGAAATAAAAACCGAAGATAAAACTCCCAAAACAACAAGATTGTAAAGTAAATCCGGGATCCTAAAAGCGGCATAATAAGATGCTAAAAGAGAAGTGGAAATTTTCTCAGCAAAAAAATGGTTTCTAACCATTCCTAAAATGTTACTTCCAACAGAAGCAATAATTAAAATTAGAACCGCTCTGGTTTTTTTAAAAGAATCGGCCATTTGGATTATTATAACACAAGAAAGCACCTAAACGCTTTCTTAAAATTTAAACTAACTTAAGTTTACGGGTTTAATTCTTCTGGCTTAAAGGATAGCTTTTGGATGCTTTCGCTTTCTTCACTTGCAGGTTTTTCTTGAGCTTTTTCTTTTAGACTTTTTTTAGGAGAACCTTTAGGGGCTTTTTTATTCTTCTCAAAAAGCCCGTTGAATTCTTCGCCTTCTATGGTTTCTTCGGCAATTAATTTTTGAGCAATTTCTTTTAGCTTGTCTTTATTTTTGATAATGATTTCTTGAGCCTTTGTATGGGCTTTAGAAACTATATTAGAAACTTCTTCATCAATTTCCGAAGCCACTTTTTCGGAATAATTTCTCTGCTCGCCAAGTTCACGACCTAAAAATACCAACTCTTCTTTATGACCAAAAGTTAACGGACCTAGTTTTTCGCTCATCCCAAATTCGGTAACCATTTTGCGGGCAAGTTTAGTGGCTTTTCTTAAATCACTTTCGGCGCCGGTAGTGATTTCTTTAAATGTTTCCTCTTCGGCGGTTCTTCCACCAAGCATCATCGAGAGATCGTCTAAAAACTTAGAACGAGAATAAAGATGCTGATCTTCTTGAGGAGGATTCCAAGTATAACCGGCTGCCACTCCCCGAGAAATTATAGAAACTTTATGAACCGGATCGCAGTTTGGTAAAAGTTTGGCGACTAAAGCATGGCCGGCTTCATGATAAGCGGTAATTTCTTTTTCTTTTTTAGAAAGAATCTTTGACTTTCTTTCCGGTCCTAAAATTACTTTTTCTATGGCTTGAGTTAATTCTTCGGTAGAAATCTGTTTTTTATTTTCACGAGCTGTTAATATTGCCGCTTCATTTATTAAATTAGAAAGGTCGGCTCCGGAAAAGCCAGAAGTTCTTTGAGCGATTTTCTCTAAATCCACTTTGGAAGATAAAGGTTTTCCTTTGGAATGAACTTCTAAAATTGCTTTTCTATCTTTGATATCGGGTAATTCCAAAACAACCCGGCGATCAAATCTTCCTGGACGCAAAAGTGCCGGGTCTAAAACATCCGGTCGGTTGGTGGCGGCCATTAAGATAACATTGGTATCGGTTTCAAAACCGTCCATTTCTACCAAAATTTGATTTAAAGTTTGCTCTCGCTCGTCATGAGAACCGCCTAAACCAGCTCCTCTTTGGCGGCCGACAGCATCTATTTCGTCAATAAAAATTATACAGGGAGCATTTCTTTTAGCTTTTTGAAATAAGTCGCGAACACGAGACGCCCCTACGCCTACAAACATTTCCACAAATTCCGAACCGGAGATCGAAAAGAAAGGCACTCCGGCTTCGCCGGCAACGGCTTTAGCTAAAAGAGTTTTGCCTGTTCCGGGTGGGCCAACCATCAAAACGCCTTTAGGAATTCTGGCGCCAATAGAAATAAATTTCTGCGGACTTTTTAAAAACTCCACCACTTCTTTAAGTTCTTGCTTTACCTCAATTGAACCGGCAACATCGGTAAAAGTAACTCTTTTTTTGTCCGGGCCAAAAACTCTAGCCCTTGATTTTCCAAAAGACAAAGCTTGATTTGAGCCAGACTGAGCCTGCCGCATTATAAAATAAAAGAAACCAACTATTAAAAGAAAGGGTAAGATAGTAGAAATTAAGTTTAAGATAAAAGTTCTGTCTTCTGGATTTTTATACTCAATTTTTACTTTTTCCGGGTCAACTCCCAAATCTTTAACTAGCGACTCATCGGCATTTTTTTCGCTTGCTTGCTTTTGACCGTTCTTTAAATCAACTGTTAATTTACTGCCCTCAACAGTTATTTTATCTACTTCATTGTTTTTTACTTCTTGTAAAACTTGGCTTAGATCAACATTTTTCGCCTCCGGCGCTTGCGGAGCAAAAAAAGTATAAGCTGCTGCTATAAGCAAAACAATAGCGATTAAATATATAAAACTTTTAGATCTTTTTTTCATTTTATTTTTTTATACCTTCAAATTTAATTATTAATACTCTTTTAGTTCCCTTGGTGGCTTCTGCCTCTTGGCCTTGCCTTATTCCTAAAATACCTAAAATTTGATCATTCCTGTCAGTAATAATAGGGAAAAGGTAACGAAGTCTTTGGGGAATTTTTAAATCAACAAATAAATCCTGTATTTTTTTAAATCCTTTAAAATTTTTCATCTTAAAAGCATCACCAGGTTTAACGCTTCGGGTAAAAATAGGGAATTTAATCTTTTCAAAGTCAAAATTAAAAGCTTTTTTATCCGGAAATTTTGCAATTGTTAAAATAATCTCCAAACCGCTTTCTAAAATCCTATTCCGGCCAACTATTAATTCTCTTTTTTGAATTTTTTCGTCCAGAGGACAATCGGTCCTTGGCTGAAACTTTTTAAATGAGCCTTTAAGTAATACCACCTTATCATAATCAATTAAAACCCGCAATTGCCTTGGAAAAACTATGATTTTGCCTGTTTTTAAAGTTTCTAAAAAATCCATTATATGCTTTTGGGAAATATCTTTCAAGTCTCCGGCTATTTTAAACAAAGCCTTTCTAAAAATCTCGGCTTTAAGATTATCTCCTAATAACCTAAATTTAAAAAGGTTTAAACTCACAGCGGTCGGCAGTTCTTTTTCTTTAATTTCACTATAGATTTTGTTAATCTCTGGATCCAGTGATAGCATCAATTCTTTTAGTTGCCGCGATTTTTGCCAAATTTTTGTTTTAAAATTTTTGTCTTGTTTTTCTAGCTCGGGAATAATTTTAATCCTTAAATAATTTCGCCTAAATTCTAAATTAAGATTAGATTTATCTTCCCGGAAAGCTAGGTTATTTTTCTTTTGATAATCTTTAATTTCTCGCCGCCAAATATTTAAAAAAGGCCTTAAAATTTGAAAATTGTTTCCGTCAATTGTTATTTGGCTTTTAAAATCCATCCCCGATAAGCCTTTTGGGCCGGTGCCGCGTAAATAATTTAATAAAACCGTTTCCACCTGATCATCGGCCTGATGGGCAGTAACAATTTTTTTGGTTTTATATTTTTTGGCAATTTCGGCTAAAAATTTGTAGCGCTCGTTGCGGGCAACTTCTTCTAAATTTCTTTTTTGAGCTTTGCTAAGGTTGGCAACCTTAGCAGTTTTGGTTTCAAATTTTAGACTATATTTTTGAGCTAAATTTTTAACAAACTCTTGATCTTTATCCGAATCTTTACCGCGAAGACTATGATTTAAATGTGCCACCACTAATAACTTAAGGGGTGTTAGTTTACTTAAAACATCCAGCAAAACAACCGAATCATTTCCGCCAGAAACTCCCAAAATAAGCGTTTCTTTTGGCCGAAAAAGTTTATATTTTTTAATATTTTCTTTGGTTTGTTTAATTAAATCCATAGGTTCATTTTAACAGCTTTGCTTTGCGAAGTCTCTAAAAATGAATAAACCCAACTTCGCTAAAGCTTCGCTGGGTTATTTTATGCTCGTTAACGAGCATAAAATAAAAAAAGACCAGAGTGTCTTTGTTTTTAACAAACTGGTCGAAAAAATGTTAATTTAACTCCTAAGCAGTCATTCCGCCGTCGTTAACAAAAGATTGCCCGGTAATGTAAATGACAGTTCGGCCCTCATGTTTTAAAAACTCTACAATAGCATCTCTTATTTTATGGCCATGGTCGGTATGATCTGCCCACGGCTATCACTTTTTAGAAACTGTGTACAGTATTTACCTCACTCCTTTATTCTTGGTTTTTTTCTTTCCGTCATTGGCACCTCAATAGCTTTAGCTATTGATTCCATTATCTGAAATATCCCCTCTTTTCTTGGCGAAATACTGTCCATATTAATCGGTTCTTTGATGATAATTTGCGGATGAATGAAGCTGTCGGTAAAGAATTTGTCTGTATCTACTAGTCGTATGGGCAAAACTATAACCTTATCTTTTATCCCATGAATAACCATTGGAATGCCAATGTTAACTGGAGTTTTGTTTTCTGGATCCCGGTGACCTGTGGGAAAAGTTAAAATAACTTTTCTGTCTTGGATTAGCTTTTTTATAATCCATAAGTCTCGAGTTCCCGCATTCCTGTCGATCGGCCTAGCTCCAACCCAGTACATTTTGAGTCTTTCCCAAAAGTTCTCAAAAAGCTCGGTTTTTGCGATTTTATAGCAAAAAGAGCCTGCTCTATCTACCATGTAAGGAACGAATGTTGTGTCTTCTTCATCTATGTGGTTAGCTACTATAACTACAGCTTTATCGTCAATTCTAGCCCCAAATAACACCTCACTTAGAATATCTTCATTTTCTGTGACAAAACTTGTTTTTCTAAATCTTTTTCTGATTATCGGAGCCGCAATACAGTTATAGAATAACAGCTCAAAAAATGATCTCCTACTTGGATTTTTTCTATCATACCAACGAATCTCGTTATTATCCACGAAAATCACCATCCTTTGATGTATGTTGTCAAAAAGCGTGCAATGCTTAAGT
>JBBIQZ010000042.1:0-6010 GCA_037442065.1 bacterium
TGCTTAGGGTCCGACCCTCGGGAACCGAGGGTCGGACCCTGGTCAAAAAGTGGTAAAATAGTTTTATGAACAAATTACCTCTTCATATTTCATCCGGAGGAGTAGTTTATAAAAAAGAAAGTGGAAAAACTTTTATTGCTCTTTTAGGGTGGTTTACCCCGTTAGACAAAAAAGGTCCTAGGCTAGCAGCAGCTAAAAGAAAGGGTCTAACGGGGCAGGGAAAGTGGGGACAACTTTGGATGTTTCCAAAAGAAACAGTTGAAGAAAAAGATGCCAAAGGTAAAAATTTTGAAGAAAAGCAAGTTTTAAAAACTGCCGCTTTGCGAGGACTTAAAGAAGAGATAGATATTGAAGGGAAAATAGAGGATTACTTGGGCGAGCTTCAAGAAAAAGTAACTTTTAATAAAACAAGAAAGGAACGGCACATCCATTATTTTTTAATAAGATATACACAGGGCGAACTAAAGAATTCTTGGGAGCATGACACCGCTAAATGGTTTCCTGCTGATGAGGCTTTAAATTTAAGGTTCAAAAAAGGCGAAGAAGAGATAGCTAAAAAAGCACTAGATAGAATAAATAAAATTTAGTCATACGAAAACACGCTATCAATTTCCCCAGCGAGGAAATTGCGCTCTCTCTCGGCCTCGCTCCTCGTATTCACGAGACCATGCCCGCTCGGCCTGCGAGAAGGTTTTCTTAACGACTAAATTTATTTACCTCCTGTACCAAGATGTGGATAACTGAGCATTAAATAAACGAAAAATATCCCCAAAATAGGTAATATTGGCTTAAATTGGCCAATATTTTTTATATCAAGACCCAATATAACAAGTGGGTTGTTTTACTATTGACATGGGTCTTGGTGGTGGCTTATAATAGAAATGTGGATAAAAGTGGGGATAAGTGGGGATGAAAGTGGATAACCCACTTTCCAAGAGGTGACAAATGTTTATAGGTGAATACCAACATTCTGTAGATCAAAAAGGCAGGGTAGCTATTCCTGCAAAGTTTAGAGCAATTTTGAAAAAAGGAGCTGTGGTAACCAGGGGTCTGGATAAGTGTTTATTCTTATATCCTAAAAAAGATTGGGAAGAACTTGCAGGAAAATTATCAGCATTGCCAATAAGCCAGAAAGATGCAAGGGCTTTTGCCAGACTGATGCTAGCAGGAGCAATGGATGTGGATATAGATAAGCAGGGCAGAATAAATTTGCCAGCTTATCTTAGAAAGTATGCTTCTGTTAAAAGCAGTGTGGTTGTAGCCGGTTTGTATAACAGATTAGAAATTTGGGATTTGAAAGAATGGGAGACCTACAAAAGTAATGCTGAAAAGGAAAGCTCCAATATTGCGGAACACTTAGGAAATTTAGGAGTTTAGTTATTTAATAATTTTGGTTTTAGGGGTCGGCAGTTTCTTTAAAAATTAAAATCAAACCATTTGTTCACCTCCTACTTGCCCCGAGCTTAGGCGAAGGGTTGCCCCAATAGGGGTAAAAAAATAAAACAAAAACAAAAATTCAACTGCCGACCATTAAAATATAATGCAACAGCAACATATACCTGTTCTTTTACAAGAAGCAATAGAAATCTTAAAACCGGAAAAAGGAATCATTATTGATGCAACGGTTGGTTTAGGTGGACACGCAAAAGCCATTTTAAAAGATTCTAAAGTTTCAATAATCGGTCTGGATCAGGACGGGGAAGCTTTAGGGCTTGCCAAAAAAACTCTTTCAGATTTTAAAAACAGAGTGGTTTTGCTCCAAGAAAATTTTGGTCATCTAAAAGAAATTGTTGAAGAAGAAAGGGTTTTAGGAAAAGTAAACGGAATAATTATTGATTTAGGGGTTTCTAGCTTGCAATTAGAAAATCCTAAAAGAGGTTTCAGCTTTCAAAAAGAAGGTCCTTTAGATATGCGGATGGATGAAAGAGCTAAACTAACAGCTTACCAAATTGTAAACAGTTGGCCTAAAGAAAAAATCTTTGAAATCTTAAGAAGCTATGGGGAAGAACGGTTTGCTGGAAGAATCGCCAATTCTATTGTTACTGAAAGGAGAAAGAAAAAAATTGAAACTACTCTAGAACTTTCTGAAATTGTTAAAAAAGCTGTCCCTTTTTCTGGAAAGATTCATCCGGCCACCAGAACCTTTCAGGCTTTGAGGATTGCCGTTAATGAAGAACTTTTAAATTTAGAAAGGGCATTGAAAGATTCTGTTGAGGTTTTAGCGCCTAAAGGAAAAATAATTGTGATTTCATTTCATTCCTTGGAGGATCGAATTGTTAAGCGATTCTTCAAAGATATGAAAGGGAAATCTTTCTTTAATATCTTAACAAAAAAACCTATTCGGGCGGCCCTTGAGGAAGTTAATATTAATCCAAGAAGTCGCAGCGCAAGGCTTAGGGCCGCAGAAAAAATTTAAAAATAATAAGGATAAAAATATGGGAAGATTATTGACACTTACCAGGTCAGACACAGTAGAATTTGGTGTAAGAAAGCAAGCATTTAACCCCCAAGTTAAAATTGGCAAGAGATCGCTTGGTTTTATTTCAATCGTATTATTTTTGGTTTTAGGTTTGTTTTATATGACTCAGGCAAATCAAATAGCAACCAAAGGTTATCAAATTAGAGAGCTTGAAGAAAGAAAGTCACAGGATTTAGCAAACCAAGAGAGGTTAAAGACAGAAGCGGCAAGACTTCGTTCTATTAAAGAAATTCAAAACAATGCGGGAGCTTCCCAAATGGTTCCAGCAACAGAAATAAATTATGTTTCTCCCGATAAATCAGTTGCTCAGAAATAGATCAGTGAATAGGTAGTCAGTTATTAAAAAATAATTAAGCGCCCCGAATTTTCGGGGTCTTTATATAAAATGACGCCTAGTGTCTGGTTACTAATTACTATATAATAATTCTATGCGCTATTTAGAACATACTGTTCAGAAAAAAAGAATAAATATATTTTTTTCTTTGACTCTTATTTTTTTTGGGATAGTTGTTTTTAGGCTTTTTGATCTTCAAGTTATAAAAAATGGTTATTACTCGGCTTTAGCTAAAGATCAGCATTGGGCAACCAGAAAAATTCCTGCCAAACGCGGCCAAATCTACACTAAAGATTTAAAAACCGGCGAAAAATATCTTTTAGCGACCAACAAAACCTTAAGTATGGTTTATGCCGTGCCTCGTCAAATTAAAGATAAGGAAGAGGTCGCTCAAAAAATTTCGGGTATTTTAGGGATGACAAAAGAAGAAATTTTTTCTTCCATTAATAATGATAAGGTTTATGTGCCTTTAAAACACAAGCTTACAGATGACGAAGTTTCGAAAATAGAAAATTCGGGACTTTCCGGCGTGATGCTTGAGGAAGAAGAATGGCGGGATTATCCGGAAGGAGAATTAGCCTCTCAAGTTGTGGGGTTTGTTAATAATGAAGGAGTTGGTCAATATGGGATTGAAGGATATTTTAATGACAAATTAAAAGGAAAACCCGGAGAAGTAACCTTAGAAAAAGATACCTCTGGTCGGCTGATAGCTTCTGGCAATACGCAAGAAAATCCAGCATCAAATGGAGAAGATATCGTTTTAACAATTGATAGAGTGGTTCAAAATTATGCCGAAAAAGAATTAAAGGCCGCCGTTAATAAATTCGGCGCAAAAGAAGGTTCGGTTATTGTGATGGATCCTAAGACCGGTAATATTTGGGCAATGGCAAATTATCCAACTTTTGATCCTAACAATTTTACCGATGTTAAGGATTTTGACACTTTTAAAAACACTGGTATAAGCAATGTTTATGAGCCCGGTTCAATTTTTAAAATTATTACGATGGCCGCCGGAATTGATACTGGCAAAGTTACTCCCAATACAACCTACGTGGACACCGGCGAGGTAAAAGTTGGGAGCTATTCAATAAGGAATGCTTCGGATAAAGTTTATGGCCAGCGAACAATGACTGAAGTTTTAGAAAATTCTATAAATACCGGAGTAATTTTTGTTAAGGATCAAATCGGCAATGAAACTTTTTATGATTACATAAAAAAGTTTGGCTTTGGCGCATTAACGGGCATTGAATTATCGGGAGAGGCGAACAATCCCTTAAAATCTTTTAAAAGTTTTAAAGATGTCAATTTTGATACTGCCACTTTTGGACAAGGTATTGCTGTAACTCCTCTGCAATTCATAACTGCCGCGTCGGGTATTGCCAATGGCGGAGAAATTTTAAAACCGAATATAGTTTCCGAATTCATAATGCCGGACGGCAGCAAAACGGAAACCAAAAGAGAGGTAAAAAGGAGGGTTATAAGAAAGGAATCCGCCGATACCGTGGGAGCGATGATGGTTTCTGTTGTGGATAATGGACATGGCAAGGCAGCTAAAGTAGCCGGATTTAAGGTTGCCGGTAAAACTGGAACAGCTCAAATTCCTTCAAAAGATGGTAAGGGATATGATCCTGATAAAAGCATCGGTTCCTTTATTCTTTTTGCTCCTGCCGAGGATCCTAAATTTATCATTTTAGTCAAAATTGACGAACCGCACGGCGTCCAATGGGCCGAGTCAACTGCCGCGCCAGTTGCAGGAAAATTAGCCAAAGAGATTTTGGATTATTTAGAAGTTTCGCCCGGAAGTAAATAATGAAAAACGTAGTTACAAAAATTTTAAAAAAATTAACCGAATGGTACTTAGCCAGGAACAAGCCGGAAATAATTGCAATAACCGGAAGTGTTGGTAAAACAACAACCAGAAAAGCTGTTTCTTTAATGGTGGCTCACAAATTCAAAACAAAAGAATATATAGAAAACAGTTATAATACTGAAATTGGCGTGCCGCTTGCTATCTTAGGCCAAAAAGTTCCAGAAGAAAAAGCTCTTTGGCCATGGATTTTGATAAAAAGTTTTTTTGCCGTTTTTAGCCCTTTAGAAATACAAAAGCTGGTAGTTGAAATGGGGGCTGATAAAATGGGCGACATAGAATACCTTTTAACTTTTATAAAACCAAAAATTTCTATTGTTACCGCAATTTCCGAAGCTCACCTAGAACAATTTAAAACATTAGAAAATATCCAAGAAGAAAAAGGAAAAATTATTAAAGTTTTGCCAGAAGATGGTTTGGCGGTTTTAAACTTTGACGATCAAAGAGTAAGAAGTTTAAATTCTAAAACAAAAGCGAAAATTTTAACTTACGGTTTTGAAGAAGGCGCTAAGGTTAGGGCTTTAGATTTAAAAATATCTCTTAAGGGAACGAAGTTTACTCTAAAATTAGACAAAGAGGAAATTTCTGTTTTAGCTAAATCAATTGGCAAACACTCACTTTACCCGTTATTGGCTGCGGCCGCAGTTGGTTTAAGCTTTGGGTATTCCAAAAAAGAAATTGCTGATACTTTATCTTCTTTTTCTCCAGTAAAGGGAAGAATGAATATAATTTCTGGAATTAAAGAAAGCGTTTTAATTGACGATTCTTATAATTCCAGTCCCCTTTCCGCTTTAGCGGCCTTAGATACATTGGTTGAAATTGCTCCATCCAGAAAAGTCGCTGTTTTAGGAACGATAAACGAAATGGGCAGCTATTTTTTAGAAGTTCATAGAAAAGTAGGAAGAAAAGCCGGGGAAAGCGTTGATGTTTTAATTACTGTGGGAGATGGTGGCAAAGTTATAGGCAAAGAGGCTCGGCTTAAAGGGCTTGATCCGCAAAAAATATATATTACTAACAATGCCAATGAGGCCGGTGATTTATTAAAAAAGATCATCAAGCCGCATGATACCATATTATTTAAAGGTTCCCAAAATAAAGTGAGATTAGAAAGAGCCATAGTTAAAGTAATGGCTGAACCATTTAAAGCTAAAGATTTATTGGTTAGACAGGGAAAGTTCTGGCAGAAAAAAGAATAAAAATAAGTTTTGCAAAAAGAAAATATCTTCAAAGAAACACTCGTTTCCTTCCAGCGATTTCACTCGCTTAATCCTCGGCTGGGTTTGTTTTCTGGTTTCTTTAAAACTTTACCAGAAAACACCAAGCAAACCCG
>JBBIQZ010000043.1:0-5980 GCA_037442065.1 bacterium
TAGCTCTTTTAACCGCATCCTGAAATGCCATACTTCCTGCAATTTTAAAAGCGATTTCCGAGGAGTCAACGGGATGGAAAGAACCGTCATATAAAGTGACTTCTACATCAACAACGGGATAGCCCGCGATAACTCCGTTTTCAATGGCTTCTTTAACTCCTGATTCAACGGCCGGAATAAATTCTTTGGGAATAACTCCTCCAACAATTTTATTTACAAATTCGAAACCTTCGCCCCGTTCTTTAGGGTTAAGTTCCAACCAAACATGGCCGTATTGGCCACGGCCGCCGGTTTGGCGAATGTATTTTGACTCGGCTTTTGCCGACCCCTTAATGGTTTCTTTGTAGGCAACTTGCGGTTTGCCAACATTGGCTTCAACCTTAAATTCTCGTTTCATTCTATCAACGATGATTTCTAAGTGAAGTTCGCCCATTCCAGAAATAATGGTTTGACCAGTTTCTTGATCGGACCTTATTCTAAAAGTTGGGTCTTCTTCGGCTAACCTAGACAAGGCAATGCCCATCTTTTCTTGATCCGCTTTGGTCTTGGGCTCAATAGCTACCGAAATAACCGGCTCTGGGAAAACAATTGATTCTAAAATTATAGGATGAGCTGGATCTGAAAGAGTATCGCCGGTAGTGGTTCCCTTTAAACCAACCGCAGCAGCAATTTCGCCGGCATAAACTTTAGGGACATCTTCCCTTTTGTTGGCGTGAAGCCTTAAAATTCGGCCGATTCTTTCTTTATCGCCGGTTCTGGTATTTAAAACATAAGAGCCGGCTTCTAAGGTTCCCGAATAAACCCTAAAGAAAGCAAGCTTTCCTACAAAAGGATCAGCGGCTATTTTAAAAGCCAAGGCCGAAAACGGCTCTTCGTCGGAAGCTTTTCTTTCAAGCTCTTTCTCTTCTTTTGTATCAGTTCCTTTTATTGGTGGAACATCTAAAGGACTGGGAAGATAAGAAACAATGGCATCAAGTAAAGTTTCTACAATAACTCCCCGGCCGTCTCCGCCCATAATTGCATAAAAATCGCCTTTTAAAACTGACTTTCTAATTGCCAGCCTAAATTCTTCTTCGGTTAGCTCTTGACCGTTTAGATATTTTTCTAAAAGATTATCATCAGCCTCTACCACTTTTTCCAAAAGCTCATGGCGATATTTTTCTGCCTTTTCTTTCATATCGGCCGGAATTTCTTCTTCTTTTAAACTCTTATCCGTGTAGTTTTCGTAAGTTAAAGCCTTCATAGAAACCAAATCTACAATCCCCTTAACTGACTGCTCGTGGCCGATTGGCAGCTGGATCGGGTAAGAATTGGGACTTAATTTTTCCTTAATAGAAGCTAAAGACTTATAAAAATCGCCTCCGGTTTGGTTGATTTTATTGATAAAGCAAATTCTAGGAATATGGTACTTATCGGCTTGCCGCCAAACGGTTTCCGATTGAGGTTCAACGCCCATTTTCCCGTCAAAAATAACAACCGCTCCGTCTAAAACTCTAAGCGAGCGCTCAACTTCTACGGTAAAATCAACATGACCGGGAGTATCAATGATATTTATTCTGGTATCTTTCCAAAAACAAGTAGTTGCCGCCGAGGTGATGGTAATACCTCTTTCGCGCTCCTGCTCCATCCAATCCATTGTGGCTTCGCCGGCATGGACTTCCCCGATTTTATGTGTTCTACCCGTAATGTACAAAACACCCTCAGTAACCGTTGTTTTACCAGCATCTATATGGGCTATTATGCCAATGTTACGAACTTTCTCTAGGGGATATTCTCTAGCCAATTTGACACTCCTTTTAATTTAAAAATTCGCCTTAAGGCGTCTTACATAAGATACAATAGTTTTTAGTAAAAATCAAGTAAATTAGTTTTAGCTATTTAGCCCGGTATATACTCGGGTCCTTTATTTATAAAAGCTTTTATAAAATTAGTGATTCTTTGCTCATCAAACTCTTCAAATTTATCTATTCTTGTCCAGGCAGTTAAAGCAATTTTTTTATCTAATTTTGGGTAAGGGGCTAAAATAACTTTTGTTTTATATCCGGAAACGATATTTTTAAGCTCTTCTAAGGTTTTTTGATCTATTCCGGGCTGGTATTGAATTATAATGCCGCCGTGTTCTAAATTGTGAATCTGTAATTCGTCTTCTATTGGTTCTTCGTGAATTCCCCACTTGGCGGTATCGGCATAGTGCCAGCCAGAAGTTGGCGGTAATGAATCATAAGCCGGGTGGCTTTCGCCTAGTTTAATATGAGCCCTACCTTGGTCGGCAACTCCTTGGCCGGGTTTTAACCCAGATTCTACTGAAGCTGGCGGTGCTCCGTATTTAAAAGTTACAAAAACAACAACGCCAACGAGTATTAAAATACCTATAACAAATGCAATAATTTTTTTATTTTGATTCATAACTTAAGCTAAATTAGCAGAGCCGCTGTAAAAAATCAAGACCTTAATGCTAAGGTTGGCAACCTTAGCAAAGGTTGAACCTTTGTAAAAGTTGCGGCTTTGGCGATATTTTTGTGTCCGGCAGTTGGCGAATTGTGATTATCCCACTTCGCCAAGACTTCGCGGAATTATTTACCTTATATCTTATATATTGTTAGGTAAATAAAAAAAGAAGGAGCATTGCTCCTTGTGAAACGATTTGTGTTTTATTTATTCTACTTCTGTTTTGGTACCGCCATCGGCTAAAACGGTTTCTTTTTGGGTATCAGGAATCTCTTCCCATCTATTATCAGCCAAAAGTTTATCCATAACTTCCGGCATTGTGGTGTATTCCATCTCATCCAACGGCAGACGACTCGGCTCAAAGGGACCCATCCGACGCATATCATCGGCCATATCAAGCGCTTTCTGACGAGCATTGTCATAACTTGGATCAGCAAACATATCACGAGGACCAACGAGTCTATTATCCATTACTTGAAAACCTAAAGCCACGACACGGGGCGGACCGTCAAAACGAGTCGGGGTGTCTTGATTTGTACGTACGGGCATTAATGGTCCATGAGAAGACCCTCTCATCCAACCAGCAACAATATGCGGAAAAGAAAAAGGTTCTAATGCTTCTCCTACTGCTGGCATTCCGCTTTGGCAACGAACGATCATAACTGGGTCATCCTTGCCTATGTAACGGCCAGCAATTAAAGCCAGTTTCTGCGTTGAGGTAACGGCCGCTATCTCATTGTCGCTCTTGCGCCTTACATTTTGAACTACGAATCGACTAGGCGCGCCAATAAATACCAACAAATCGTAAAGCTCTTCAGGACAAGAAAAAGTAACTTTCTTATGCTCGCGAAGATTGTGAACTCCAAATTTGAATCCGTCATGCATATTCTTATCAATCACTAGTCCGATACTATTAAACGGGTCGGCGAACATTTTATACAATGGGTAATTCCAGGCTCCGGGCTCGGTTTTGTCCGCTAAAAAAACTATAACCGGTTCGCTATCCCGAACTTTAAACTCCATTTCAGCAACTCCGGGACCCATGCCCTTAACGTTACCCGAAAAGGTATCTTCCAAAAGATCCTGACCTGCGCCATACTGACCTAACTTTTTAGCAACTTCTGTCATTTCAACAAAAGTATCCCAAGCAAAGCGATGAATATCTTCGTTATCCTCGCCCTTATCATGAAGCATTATAAGCGCGGTGTCGTCGCCGACTTTCCCGCGATGGGAATGGATAATCAGACCGTTTTTTTCAGCTTCCTCAAGACGCTCAGAAGCCTTGTTTAATACTTCCGGATGAACATCCGAATGTCCTATAAAACCGCCAATATCGGCCTTGATAACCGATAATGTAATCTTTTCACTCATAACAATCAACTCCTTTTCGTTTCCGTTTTTTTGTCCCCTATTTTAAAGAGCCTTTTGGTAAATCTTTACTTTTATTCATTCTAGACAAAAATCTATCATTTCTAGGGACTTGGACTAATATAGCAAACCTTAAAATTTCTGTCAAAAAAAGAGAGCAATTTCTTGCTCTATATCGCGGCTGTTAATTCTGGTTTTACTTTAGACATTAAGTCTTTAATAATTACTGCGGCGGGTTCAATTTTTGTAATTTTATCAATATTATCACCAATAGTGAATAGCCCTTTTTTCAAATCCCCTTTTTGAGCTTGCGATAAACGATCGAATATACAATAGATTCCTGAACAAATATCTGGATCAAGACATCCTCGACAGCGTTTTGCTCTAAATTGATCATTAAGAGGTTTTACTTGCCCAGCCATAAGCCTCTCTACAAATAAGTTTTTCACTGCTCTAAATGGTAATCCAACTGGGCTTTTAATTATAACTAAATCCTTCCTAGTTGAATTAATCATTAGATTTTTCCAGTTAATATCAGCGTTCGATTCAACACTCACTGCTAAGCGGCTGCCAATTTGCACTAGATCAGCAAAATTTAACGCCTGACTTACATCTTGGGAGTCAAAAATTCCGCCAGCAACAGTAAGAATGAAATTTGGATTTTTTTCTTTAACCCTTTTTGCTTCTATAACTGCTATAGCTTTAGGAATAAGATCGGCAAGGGTAACATTTTCTCCAGTGCCTAAGTGGCCACCAGCCTTGCCGCTTTCTAATATCACACCAGCAAAACCCAATAAATTAGCTATACCAATATGCCTTGGGTCAGAAATAATAAGAAAGCATGGAATTCTTGCCGAGACTTCTTTAACAAATTCTTTTTTGGGCATCCCCGCAGCAAAAACTAAAAGATCAGCTCCTTCTTTAACCGACACATTAACTAATTCTTTAAACTGCTTTAAAGGAACCATTATGTTAACGCCAATTATACCGTCTGTAAGCTCTCTTGCCTTTTGCATTTCTTCTTGAAGTTCGTAGGGCTGCATGCCAGAAGCGCCTATTAACCCTACTCCACCTTCGTTGGCAATAGTAGCGGCTAATCTGCTGGTTCCAATCTTTACAGCCATTCCGCCTAATTGAATTGGGATTTTTATTTTTTTTCCATTTATCGTTAATTTACGAGTAAAAAACGGCTTAAGCACTTAATAAACACCCCTTTATTTTATTATTTTAAATCAAAGAGCAATATTAAATTATTTAAACCCTTTTAAATAAAAAAAGCAAACTCTGCTTTATTCTTTTTAATTATAAAAAGAATAAAACTAATCTCCTTTGCTTAGAAGAAAGATGCTTATGCCGGCTAAAATATAAGCGACAATCAATTATATTCAGGGTAATTTGTTCTTTCAGAAATATCACATCTAAAATACTAGCTATTACTACGCTACCAAAAAGAACTATTGGAGCAACAATTGAGATATTTCCGCCAGACGAATAAGCCTTGAAAACAAAAAACGCCGAAGATCCAATGACCATACCGGCAATTAAAGAAAACCAGATGCCGCTCTGCGGGGCTTCAATTTTGGTCCCTTTTGTCTTAATAATGAATAACCAAATAAGTGGAACTATAGTAGCAGTTATCTGATAAAATACCGCTGCTAAAGCATGATTAATTTTTGTATCAGCAGTAAGTTTTACAAAAAAACTAAATAAACCATAAGTTACAGCTTTGAAAAAACGTTTAATTCATTATTGCAAACATTTGAGAAAAAGCGTCTAGTAAAACTGCAAGTGAAAAACGCCCTTCCCGATGACTATCGGGATGCGGAAAATCTACTGTGCCGAGCGAGGAGGGTGACAACTGCTCCGAGTGAGGCCTTTAGTTTAGATTTTAAAGTTTTGAACGAAGCAGTTTTAAGCTTTTTCGAATCGTTTGCGCTTTTCCTTCCACCTTTTGCGACAAAAGGTGGAAGGAAATAAGTATCAAAAAAAACGGCCTTCTGCCGTTCTTTTATACTATCTAAAATCGCTTATTATCGAATTTTTGCTAAATATGCTAAAGCTTTGTTTGCTTCGGCCATTTTATGAGTATCTTCTTTCTTCTTAAAAGCTCCGCCGGTTTCATTGGAAGCATCAATAAGCTCTTCCGCCAAATTTTGGGAAAATG
>JBBIQZ010000044.1:0-5969 GCA_037442065.1 bacterium
AAAACGCGCGGTAGCTGCCTTTTGCGAGACCGACAAGCGGGAGTTCGGATTCGAAAGCTTGAGAATAAGCTAATTTTTAGATTTTTTGAGTCGCTTGCGCTTTTGACTCCATCTTTTCTAGAAAAGATGGAGAAAATTTAGAAAACATTCTCCCTCTAAAGCGTGAGCTTCTTAATTAATCAGCTAAAACGGCCAAAAACCTTTTTTCTTTTCAACTTCTTTTAGCTTTAAAAAGAGTTCTTTTTGCTCACTTGAGAGCCTAGTTGGAGTTAAAATATTAACTTTAACCAATAAGTCGCCCGAGCCTGAACCGTGTAGGTGTTTTACACCTTTTCCGACAATTTTAAATATCTTCCCGGCTTGGGTGCCTGCAGGGATTTTTAAATCAATTTTGCCATCTAAGGTAGAAAGCCTTATATTCGTGCCTAAAGCGGCATCAGAAAAGCTTAAATCTACTTCTTTTATTAAATTATCTCCTTCTCGCTTAAAGACCGGATCGTTTTTTACTATGATATTAATAAACAAATCGCCGGCGATTCCGCCTCTTGGCGCAGCTTCACCTTCACCCGAAAGCTTAATTACCGATCCTGTATCTACTCCTCCTGGAATTTTTACCTTAAGTTTTTTAGATTTCCTAACTCGGCCTGAGCCTCCGCAAGAAGAACAAGGTTTTTCGGGGATTTTACCCTCTCCTTGGCATTTAGGGCAAATTATAACTTGGTTTATAACGCCTAAAATTGTCCTTTTTTGGGATTTAATTTGGCCGGTTCCCTGGCATTTGTCGCAATTTACCAATTTGCTTCCCGAAGCCACGCCTGTTCCCTTACACTCACTGCAGGTATCTTTTTTGTAAACGTCAATAAACTTTTCAGTTCCAAAAGCTGCCTCTTTTAAGGTAATTTCAATAGTTGTTTCTAAATCAGCTCCTTTTGGCCGGCTTTGTTTTGCCTGATTTTGGCCGGTAAAAAACTGGTCGAAAATGTCAGAAAAGCCGCCGGAAAAGATGTCGGAAAAATCAAAACCCCCAGCCTGACCGGAATATCCCGAATAATCAAATCCTCCGGGGCCGCCTTGTCCTGAAAATCCAGCGTGACCAAATTGATCGTACTGAGCTCGTTTTTGAGAGTCAGACAAAACTTGATAAGCTTCGTTTACCTCTTTAAAACGCGCTTCATCACCACCGCCTTTATCCGGATGATATTTATGGGCCAGCTTGCGATAGGCTTTTTTTATTTCATCTTGAGAGGCATTTTTAGAAACCCCCAAGACTTCATAATAATCTTTTTTATTTACTGCCAACTTACACTTCTCCTTTTATAAATATTGATATTACTCTATTAAACTTAGATTTTCAAGAATCTTTAATCTGGCTTTTAAAGCCTATTTGCCTATTTAAAATCACTCCTAAAGAAAAACCAAAAAATCCTCCCCAAAAAACAACCGGCATTGCAGTTAAAAACTGTACCAAAAACCCTAAAGCTATTCCGCAAACCATTCCTAAAAGACCTATCTCTGCTGCTTTTAGGCTTGCTTTTAAAATTTCAAACCGGCCGTTTAGGGTTTTAAGTTTTTCTACTCCTTCACTATCGCTACCAAAAGCTGCCCCCAAAAGTAAACCTAAAATTATGCCCGCTTCGGTAAGCCACTTTATTTTTAAAAAAGGTGAGATAAATAAAAATATCTTGCCTAAAAAATAAGAAAAAGATAAAGCATAAATAAAAATTCTAAGGAAGGAAAAAACTCTTTTTAAAAAAATAGATTCTAAAAACCCCTCCACTTTAAAATTTAAATCAATGCCTAAAAAAATTCCTAATAGCACTCCCCAAAATATTCCCGGATAAAAGAGAGTTACCTTAAAAGCTTGACCGCGGTTTAAAGAAAACAAAATAAATTCAAAAATAAACCCGCCTAAAGCTCCGGCGAGAATCGTTAAAATAGCCCGGGAGATGGCGGCTAAATAATCAAAAGTGGTTGGCTCGGCATTTTGCTTTGACGATTTAGCTGTTTTGGGCTCGGCTGAATCTTTAAAATTTTGATCAAAATCAGCCTTTTTAAAAGAATCAATTAAAACCGCATAAGCTTCGTTTATTTCTTTAAAACGGACCTCACTACCGCCGTCTTTATCAGGATGATATCTTCTGGCCAGCTCCCGGTATTTTTTCTTAATTTCTTCTAAAGAGGCGCTTTGGGAAACTCCCAAAACTTGATAGTAATTTTTCATAATCACGAATAACCACTAAAGAAATTATAGCAAAGGCCGCCTTCAAGCGGCCTTTTGATCTTTTTTATTTTTTGTCGTCTTCCTTCTTATCTTCCTTAGATTCCTCTTTAACTTCTTCGTACTGCGCTTCGGTTGGACCTCCATCAGACGGGGCTTCGCCTTCTGTTTTCTGCTCGGTACCTGTTTGTCCGTTTGCTTGCCCGCCTTGATACATTGAGGCGCCGATTTTTTGCAAAGTAGTATTTAACTCGTCGGTAGTTTTTTTAATCTTATCTACATCATCACCGTCTTTAGCGCTTTTTAAGTCATTTATTTTATCTTCTACTTCTTTGATATCTTCTGGTTTTGCTTTGTCTCCGGCCTCTTTTATGGTTTTCTCCGCTAAATAAATGGCTTGCTCGGCATTATTTTTTACTTCAATTGATTCTTTTTTCTTTTTATCTTCGTCGGCATGAAGTTCGGCTTCTTTTTTTGCTTTTTCTATCTCGTCTTCCGACAAACCGGAAGCGCCTTGAATGGTAATTTTTTGCTCGCGGTTAGTGGCCTTGTCTTTTGCCGAGACATTTAAAATTCCGTTGGCATCAATATCAAAGGTTACTTCAATTTGAGGAATGCCCCGCGGAGCCGGCGGAATCCCGTCTAGAATAAATCTGCCTAGAGATTTATTGTCGGCCGCCATTTCTCGCTCACCTTGCAAAACGTGGATTTCTACGGAAGTTTGGTTATCGGCTGCGGTTGAAAAAGTTTGTGATTTGGAAGTTGGAATGGTGGTATTTCTTTCAATCAAAGGAGTTCTAACACCGCCTAAAGTTTCCAAACCCAAAGTTAAAGGGGTAACATCCAAAAGTAAAACATCTTTTACTTCGCCGCCCAAAACTCCAGCTTGGATAGCGGCCCCAATGGCTACAACTTCATCGGGATTTACTCCCTTTAAAGGCTCTTTGCCAAAAATTTCTTTTACTTTTTCTTGAACCTTGGGCATTCGAGTCATCCCACCGACCAAAATTACTTCGTTTATCTTGGAAGCGTCTAGGCCGGAATCTTTTAAAGCTTTTTTGCAGGGTTCTTCGGTTTTTTTTATCAAATCTTCGGTTAATTGTTCTAATTTTGATCTGGTTAAAGTTAAGTTTAAATGTTTGGCGCCAGAAGAATCAGCAGTAATGAAGGGAAGATTTATGTCAGTTTCCATGGTTGTTGAAAGCTCAGACTTTGCTTTCTCGGCCGCCTCTTTAAGTCTTTGTAGAGCCAGTTTATCCTCTTTTAAATCAATACCTTCCTGTTTTTTAAATTCTTCTATTAACCATTCAATTATCCTTTGGTCAAAATCATCACCGCCTAAATGGGTATCGCCATTAGTAGATTTAACTTCAAAAACGCCATCTCCAAGCTCAAGGATAGAAATATCGAAAGTTCCACCTCCCAAATCAAACACAGCAATTTTTTCATCTTTCTTTTTATCTAAACCATAAGCTAAAGCAGCGGCAGTCGGTTCATTTATAATTCTTTTCACTTCAAACCCAGCAATCTTTCCGGCATCTTTGGTGGCTTGTCTTTGAGAATCATTAAAGTAAGCCGGGACAGTAATTACAGCCTCACTAACCGAACCTCCTAAATAAGCTTCGGCGTCAGCTTTTAATTTCTGCAAAACCATAGCCGAAATCTCTGCCGGGCTTTCGGATTTATCCTGCATTTTAATTTTAACATCGCCATTTGGGCCTTCCTCGGTATGGTAAGAAAGGGTTTTTAATTCTTCTTTTATTTCAGAGTATTTTCTACCGATAAGACGCTTTGCTGAATAAATAGTATTATCTGGATTAGTAACTGCTTGCCTTTTTGCTAACAAGCCAACCAACCTTTCATTTTTCTTAGTAACGGCCACAACAGAAGGCGTAGTTCGCTGCCCTTCTACGTTTGGAATAACCGTTGGCTCTCCGCCTTCCATAACAGCCATACATGAATTCGTTGTTCCTAAGTCAATTCCTATAATTTTTCCCATAATGTTGCTCCTTTTTAGTTCGATTTACTATTTATTAATTTTTATTTATTTTTAGATTACTTATTGCTTTTCCTTGAATTAAAATCCTAATTTCTAATATCTAATTTCTAATCAATGCCCAATATTCCAATATCTAATTTTTAGTTCATTTGGTAATTGGGATTTTATTAGGTCAATTAGAAATTAGAAATTGGTCATTACTTCTTGCATACTTTTACTTTAGCTGGCTTTATAACTTTTCCTTTTAATTTATAGCCGGCTTCTATTTCTTCAATAACTTCACCGTCTTTATGTTTACGCGATTCTTCAAAGCAAACAACCTCGCAAACATTAGGATCTGCTTCCTTGCCTAAAATATCTATTTTTTCCAATCCTTCGCTTTTTAAAATATCTTCTAATTGTTTTTCAACTTGCTTTATTCCTTTTACCCAATCGTCTTCTTCTTTTTCTTTGGGAATATGAATAAAGGCCCTTCTAAAATTGTCTAAAACCGGTAATAGCTTTGATATTAAATCGGCATTGGCGAAAGCCGCTAAATCAGTGATGTCGTTCTCAACTCTTCTTTTTAAATTTACATAATCTGCTTGGGCTCTTTTCCAGCCGTCTAAATGTTCTTGAGCAGACTTTTTGGCAATTTCTAATTCTTTTTCAAGCTTTTCCAATCCGCTTTTAACCTCTGCTTTGGATAATTCTTCATCCTTTAGATGGTCTTGGTGGTCATTTTGACCTTCTTTATTTTGCTTTTCATCTTTATGCATTTAAACTCCTAAAATTCCTTTAATGTTGAGGTAACAAAATCTAAAAGGGAAAGGTTTGTATCATAATTCATTCTTGTGGGCCCAACTAAACCTAAAACTCCTTGGCTATCTTTATATTGGTAAGGTGAAACAATCATTGAACAACTAGCCTTTTTTAAAAACGGGTTTTCTTGACCAATGTAGATAATTTCGCTTTCTATTTGAGGAAGTTCTTTTAAAAACTCCTCTAAGTTATCAATTAAATCGGCGAAACTTAAAGCAATTAACCTGTCCTCAAATTCTGGCTGGCGTAAAATATTAGCAATGCCGTAATGATAAACCTCTGACGAAGGAAGGGTAGCCAAAGCTGCTTGAGAAGATAACTGGGATAAAAGATTAGCTGCCATTTTTAAAGTTTGCTCGATATCAGAAAAAGCAGAAAGTTTCTTTTTTAAGGCTTTTTGTTCTCTTTGGGAAGGAAGAGTTCTTTCTCTTTCTAAAGCAGGGGTTTCCGGATCAATAAAAGATGAGACAAACCAGCGGTAACCTTTATCGGTAGGAACTCGGCCGGCAGAAGTGTGAGGCTGATGAATGTAGCCTTCTTTCTCAAGGTGAGCCATATCCAGCCTTACTGTTGCGGGACTTAATCTCAAACCATATTTGGAAACAACTGCATTTGAACCAACTGGAAAAGAAGTATCTACATACTCTTTAATGATAATTTCTAAGATTTTAGCTTGCCGGTCGTTCATTGTTGTATCATTAGCACTCTAATGATGGGAGTGCTAAAAAAATATTAACAAATAAAAAAAGCTCTGTCAAGAATAATTTCTGTACTTTCTCATTGCAGAAAGTACCAAAGGCTAGCACGCTGATTTGAAAATCCTAGAAAATACTGCACCCAAAGCTTCAAAACCTGAACAGCCCACTGGGCTGGTCTCATTCGGAGATGTTACCACTCTCCTCACTCGACTGAGCAGGTTTTCCTCATCCAGCACATAAACTATGTGCTGGA
>JBBIQZ010000045.1:0-2885 GCA_037442065.1 bacterium
CATAAATTCTTTACTACCACCCATATTCCCTTTCTGCCAAAATTTTTCCGGACTTTCTATGTTTTAGAAGCTCACCTGTTTTGGCCGACATCCTTTTTTCTTACCTATTTGCGCTTTCGCCTTCCCTTTTAAAACCACCCAGTGCTCTGTTCTGTAACGATGGACTTGCAATCCAATTTCTTTTGACGGATTTAAAATAACTTTTTTTATTTTATACCTCGGCCCTTCCTCTAAAATGGTATAATTCCCCCATTCACGATAAAGCGTTAGGTGTTCATCGGCTTCTTTGCGCTTTTGGGATTTTAATAAACTTACAATATCCTTTACTTTTTGAGCTTCACCCCTTTTGGCAACCAGAATGGCATCATCTGTTTCAATAACTAAACAGTCTTTCATTCCGATGGTAGTAATGCACCTTTTGTTGCCTATAACCAAAGTATTTTGGGTATCAATAGCCATAACATCGCCCTGTCTAACATTCTTATTTTTATCTTTTTCCAAAACATCATACAAGGCATCCCAAGAGCCGATGTCGTTCCAATAAATATCTAAGGGGAGATTTACAACCTTATTTGATTTTTCACAAATCGCATAATCTATGGAAATCTCCGGAAGCTTCTTAAAATTTTTTAGCATCTTAGTGTAACCAAGACTCATTACTTTATAAATTTCCGGTGCACAGCTTTTAAATTCAGACAACAAAGTTTTAATAGTAAAGGCAAACATCCCGGAATTCCAAAAATATTTTCCGCTTTTTAAATATCTCTTAGCAGTTTCTGAGCTTGGTTTCTCAACGAATTTTTTGACTTTAAAAGCTTTATCCTTCTTATCTAAACATTTCTCGGTCAAAATATACCCATAACCCGTTTCTGGCCTGTCTGGTTTGATGCCAAAGGTAACAATATATCCCTTCTTGGCTTGTCTTTCCGCCATCTTTAAATATTTAATAAATTTTTCTTGGGGTTTAATTGCATGATCTGATGACCCAACAAAGATAACTTCATCTTCTTTACATCCTAATTTTTCTAAACAATAGATTAGAGCCAAAGCTATGGCCGGAGCAGTATTTTTGGCAACCGGCTCTAAAATGATATCTTTAACATTAGGCAATTCGGCTTCGGTATGAAACTTGTGATCTTTATTGGTTACCACGATAATATCTTTTGAAGAAATTTTACCCAAAAGACGATCAACAGTTTGCTTTAGAAGAGATTCATCCCCATTAAGCTTTAAAAACTGCTTGGGATATTTTTTGCGAGATAACGGCCAAAGTCTTGTTCCGGAGCCACCGGCTAAAATTACCGCCTTCATTTAGCCCCCAGAGAATCAACATTAACTCCGAAATTCCAGTCAATTTCCGGAAACTTTTTCAAAAGATTTAAAGTATATTCCCGATTTTTTTCATAGTCCTCTTTGGTTTTACTTTCAAATTTGGCGGTTAGATAAGGACCGTTTTGGGAGAATCGAATAATAATCATCCCACCAGAAAAATCAACCCTTGAACCGTCAATATCGGTAATTTTGGCTTCAGAAAAATCCTTTTTCATTATCTCAACAATTTTTGAAACTACTTCTTGTTTTTTATTGTCTGGACAACCAACTTTTATTTCTGGTGAGGAAATGTATTTTGGGAATTGATCTACTACTTGAGACAAAGACATATTTTTCGCCGATAAATAATCCAAAAATCTTAGAGCCGTAAAACAACCGTCGTCATGCCCAAAAAAATTATCAGCAAAAAAGAAATGCCCTGATAGCTCGCCGCCAAAGGGTGCTCTTTCCATCGCCACTTTTTCTTTGATAAACGAGTGGCCGGTAATCCACATTATAGAATTGCCGCCTTTTTTAGAGATTATATCTTCCACAACTTTAGAACACAAAGCATTATAAATAATTGTAGCCTTAGGAAGATGACTTAAAATATCATCAGCAAAAATAGCAACTAATAAATCGTTCCAAATGATGCCGCCTTTTTCCGAAACAATCCCAATTCGATCACCATCCGAATCAAAAGAAAACCCTAAATCTGCTTTTTCTTCTACAACTCTTTTTGCTAACCTTTCAGCGACTTCTCTTTCGGTTGGATCAGGAGTACCAACCGGAAAGTTCCCGTCTAATTCACAATTTTGCTCCACTACCTCTAAACCAATTTTTCGCAAAAGCTCGGGGACAAACTTTCCGGGAGTTGAGTTTGAAGGATCAACTACGATTTTAAATTTTTTATTGATAGAAACTCTTTTTAAAATATCTTCAAAATACAGATCTTTTATATCAGCTTCTTTAAGAGTGCCTTTTCCAGAAACAAAATATTCTTTTTCGCAAATCTCCCGCAATTCTTGAATTTCTGAAGTAACCATCGTATTAGAATACCCCACCGCTAATTTAAAACCATTGTATTCTTTAGGATTATGAGAAGCAGAAATAAAAACTCCACCATTAGTTTTAAAATGGTATTGGGCCCAGTACATCATTTGCACCAAGCTTAAACCAATGTTTATTACATTAACACCGGAAGAGGTAAGACCTTCTATAAAAGCATCTTTGTATTCGGGGCTTGACAACCGACAATCATAGCCTAAAACTACATGCTTTATTCTTCTTTTATCTAGAAAAGCTGCATAACCTTTAGCAATCTTCAAAACCAGCTCAGGATTTAAATCTTTATCAACGATTCCCCTTATATCATAGCCCCTAAAAATTTCCGGGTTAATTTGCACCTTAATATTCTCCATAAATTAATAAATAAATGTTACATTTTTAGAACAACTCTGTCAATCAACCTGTTACTATCTCGCCATTTGGGCTTTTAGATCTTCAATGATTTTCACCGGCTCGGGATCAATCTTATATTTTAAGGCTAAAAAGTAGCTTGCCCAATCGGCTAA
>JBBIQZ010000045.1:2985-5853 GCA_037442065.1 bacterium
GCAATTTTTTTGCCTTGCTCTTTTATTTTTTTATCCTTCAAAGATTTTAACGTCGGATTAAAATTCTTCTTTTTTATAAGCTTGTTTTCTTCCAAAACATTAACCATCGGCAAAGTTAAATATCCCATTGCACAACGGGGCTGAATCCCTCCCGGAACCTTTATAAAATTAATCTTTCTAGTTTTACAAAACTTTTCCAGCTGGCCATTTGAACTTACACCAATTACCTGGCATTTCTTCCTTAGGGCATCTTTTATAGCGTATAGAGTTTCCTCGGTGTTGCCAGAATAAGAAACTAAAAAAACTAGAGTGTTTTTATCTACATTTTTAGAAAGCGAATAATCTCTATTAACCGAAACATCAGCTTCTTCTTGAACAATTGCCCTTAAAACATCTCCAGCAAAAGCGCTTCCCCCGATTCCGGAAACCAAAATCTTAGAAATATTTTTTACTTTTATTCCCTTACCAAGCTTTAAAGCTTCTTCACATTGTTTGGAAAAATTTTCTAAAACTTCTTTCATTAATCTCCTAACTGCTCCTTATTTGAGCATTAAATTTTTTAGAAAGTGAATTTATTATGGCTTGATGAACAGAACTTACTTCTTCATCGGTTAAGGTTTTTTTAAGAGATTGGTAAGTTAGATGATAAGCTAAACTCTTTTTACCTTCTCCTATCTGATGTCCCTTATAAATATCAAAAAGTTCTACTTCGGTAACTAAACCTTTCCCTGACTTTACAATTTCGTTCCGAAGGTCTGCTTCTAGTATTTTTTCATCTACCACTACCGCAATATCTAAAACAATTTTCGGGAAACGAGAAAACGGCTTTAAGATTTTCTCTTCTTTCTTTGCTAAAAGAAGAGAAAAATCAATTTCCGAAACGGCCAGCTTATTTTTAAAATTAAATTTGGCCAAAACTTCCGGATTGAGCTCGCCAACAACTCCCGAAATTTCATTACCAAAATTAATATCAGCCGTTTTTTGCGGGTGCCAGTAGGCTTCTTTATGCAAAGATGGCTTAAAGCTTACATTTTTAACACTTAGTTCGCCAAAAAGCGCCTCTAATATTCCTTTTAAGACATAAAACGGCTCCTTTTTACCATAAGCCAAAACTGAAATTTTCTTTTTCTCTAAAGGAAGTTTTAAACCACTTTCTTTAAAAGTTTTTGCAATTTCAAAAGTTAAAAACTCGTCAAAATTCTTAGCATTCCCTTCGGCATTCTTAATCATTGAAAAAATAAGATTTTTTCTTAAAAGTTCATGCTCGGGACTTAAATAATTTTTTAATCTAAAATAGTTTTTTGAAGTTTCAAAAAACTTTCTCAAAAGCTCTTCACCGATAAACGAATAATTATAAAGCTCTAAGACGCCCAAACCTTTTAAAGTATTTTTTATCCTAATTTCTGCTTCAAAATCTTTATTTTTTTCGGGCGGAGCAATGATTCCCACTGGCGAGGTGGTGGGGATTTTGTCATAACCGGAAATTCTAGCAATCTCTTCAATCAAATCCGCTTCTTCCTTAATATCTCTTCTAAAAGTCGGCGGTATTACTTCTATTTTATCTTTTGTTTTTAAAACTTCCATTCCCAACAAGCTTAGAATTTTTTCTATTTCGGCTAAAGAGACCTTTCTACCCAAGTACCTGTTAACTATTTCGATATCTAGACTAATTTTTGGGGATTTGAACTTACTAAAATTTAAATCTATCTTTCCTTTGGCAACCTTGCCGTTAGCTATTTTAGATATCAATTGCGCTGCTTTATTTAAGGCTTTGGTTGTTAAATTATCATCAAGATTTTTTTCGTACCTTAAAGCGCTGTCTGTTCTAAGGCCAACCATTCTTTGTGTTTTCCTTATAGAAACCCAATTAAAATTGGCAGATTCTAAAACAATGGTATGAGTTTCTTCATCTACTTCGGTGTTTTTACCGCCCATTATTCCAGCAATGGCAATAGGTTTTTTAGTGTCAGCAATAACCAAAACTTCCTTAGATAATTTCCTTTGCTTTTCGTCTAGTGTTTCAATTTCCTCACCTGTCTTAGCCTTCCTTATAATAATTTTCTTTTTTTGATCTTTGGTCTTTAATCCTTGGTTTTTCATGCTTTCGATTTTTTCAAAATCGAAAGCATGAAGTGGCTGTCCTTGCTCCACCATCACATAGTTTGTTATATCAACGACATTATTTACAGGCCTTATTCCTAAAACCGTAAGCCTATTTTTAAGCCAATCCGGCGATTCCTCTACTTTTACATCAGTTATAACCCTTGCTTGGTAACGAGGACAAAGCACTTTGTCTTTAACTTCTACTTCTAAAAAATCAGTAATATTTTGTCTACCTGTTTCTTTAACTTCTATTTTTAAAGGTTTAACTTTTTGGTTTAAAATAGCGCCTAACTCTCTGGCAACCCCAAAATGAGAAAATAAATCTGCTCTGTTAGATAAAACATCTAAATCCAAAACCACATCTTTAATACCCAAAGCGTCAACTAAAGGAGTCCCAGCTTTTATTTTGGAAGAAAACCTTGTAAAGCCTTCTTTTGAGTAAAAAATGTCTAGTTCTTTGTCCGAACAAATCATCCCCTGCGAATCAATTCCTCTAATTTGAGACCTTTCAATTTTTAGCCCTGTTGGCAGGGTTACCGGCGATGATGCAACAGGCACTTTATCTCCAACATTAATCTTAAAAAGAGGGCTATAAATCGCTTGGATTTTCTTTGCGCCAATATCTATTTTTGCGATAAATAATTTATCGGCCAAAGGATGTTTTTTTATCTCTTTTATCTCACCGACAACAATTCCTTTGAATTTTTTAGAAAAATCCAAAATAGATTCTACTTCAACCGTAGACATCGATAATTTATACGCCAG
>JBBIQZ010000046.1:0-5735 GCA_037442065.1 bacterium
CGAGTGAAATCGCTGGAAGGAAACGAGTGTTTCTTTGAAGATATTTTCTAAAAGGCTTTTATTTATTGAAAAGCTTATTAAAATCGCCGTCAAAATTTTCTAAAAACTCATGGAAATCTAAAATTTCATCCGAAGAAATCGGTTTTGATAATTCAGGAGAACTCATTTTTTCTTTTCTGTTGGAAAAAGCCGGTAAATTCTTATATAAGTCTTCTAATTCTTTAAAAGAAGAAATATCGGGCAAAGAATTATTGCTCGTGATTCCCGGAGTCATTACAATAGTAGCCATAACCGGCATTTTGCAGTTTAGGCAGTTTAGCTGAACCAAAACAGCTTGACCCAATTGGCCTAAAAAGTTGATGTTCTCTTTTTTGTAAGAATTACCGCAATTCGGACAGCGGATCATTTTTTGAATATTTTTTATAAGCTCTTCTAATTGATAACTGTTCATATTACCCCTTTCTAGCTACTATTATACTATAGAATTTAATTTATGTCAAAATCCCACACAATTTCTTTACGATGACAAATTGGTATGAGGTTATTTTTCTTCCTGCTAATACTTAATTTATGTAGAAAAATAAAAAGAGGTTTAAACCTGTGTGCGCCGAGAAAATTTGAGAGAAAAACATCTTATCAGGTTACCTATTACTTGTCAATGCTCTTTTTAAACGGGCGCTTGGTATCCAAGAAATATAAAAACAAAATTAAGGCCAAAACAAAAATCAGTAAAAACAAAAGGGCGATAAATTTATAAAAGGTCCTAAAAAGCAAAGCCGAAAGCCCGAAAACAAAAACAATTAGATAAATTAGCAAAACTACCTGCTTTTGGCTTAGTCCTTTTTCTAATAAAATATGATGCAAATGCTTTTTATCGGCCTTAAAAGGCGATTTACCGGCTAAAATTCGGCGCAAGGCCGCCCATAAAGCATCTAAAACCGGCAGACCCAAAATTAAAAGCGCGGTGGCTATTTTCCCGCCGGAAAATATGGCTAAAACCGCCAAAACAAATCCCAAAAACAAGCTTCCGGAATCACCCATAAAAATTTTAGCCGGATAAAAATTTAAAGGCAAAAAGCCAAAAATCGCACCGGCCAAAACTAAAGCTAAGAGAGCAGTTTGGGGCTGGGCAACATCCGGGTGTAAAGAAAGGAAAAAAATTGCCAAAGCGGCAATGCCGGAAACGCCCGAGGCTAAACCATCCAAGCCGTCTAAAAAATTAATGGCATTGGTTAAAATAATGATCCAAATAATAGTAAAAAGATCTGCCCAGAACGTTATATGAAAGGTTTGGCCAAATAGAGTCACTGGAATTTTTAAAGAATCCAAAAAGACAAAGCCGCCAAAAGGATTGGTAATAAAGCTTATACCGATCCCCGAAGCAATAACAATTAAGGCAGCTAAAACCTGGCCTAAAAGCTTAGTTTGGGGTTTAAGCCCTTTTATATCGTCAAAAATCCCTAAAATTAAAAGCAGTAAAGCAGCCAGAAACAAGCCTAAAATGTGTTTTTCAAAAGGGACAAGAAAAAAAACCACCGTAAAATAAGAAATAAATAAAGCTACTCCACCCAAACGGGCAGTGGGAAGTTTATGGATTTTTCGTTCTTCCGGATAATCAACCGCGCCTATTTTAAAGGCTATTACTTTAAAAACGGCTGTAAGAAGAAAGGACAAAAATCCGGTTAGTAAAAAAATTAAAAAATAAAAACTTATCATTAATTAAAGTATAGAATAAGGAAATCCAAATGACAAAATCCAAATTCCAAATAAAATCCTAATGTAAATTTTGAATTAAGTCATTTAGTCATTCATTTGACATTTGGGCTTTGAAATTTGGCATTAATTCCCTATTCTCTTCTTACTTTTTTTGTTACTTGCCAGCCTAATTTTCGACCGAGCATTAGCCGTGTTTGGGCGTCAATTGCTGGTAGGGAGCTAAAAAATATTGTAATTAAAGGTAAAAGCGCCCATTGCAAAACCATAAATAAATATCTAACGCTTGAGTGGCGGGCGGGTCTTTTAGGTAAAAGCATAGCCGAAGTTAAAATGCTTGTAAAAAGACCGATCATTGTAACAGTTAAAATTCTTGAAGTTACAATCGGTAAATTATGAGCCAAGGCAGTATTTTTAAATTGAGGATTTAAAAGACTTGGAAACCAAGCAGTAAAAGTGATAAATAAAGGAGCGGTAGCCCAAAAAAAGTATCCTTCCAAAAGTCTATAAATTGCTAAAATTTTTTTACCGGTCTTGATTTTGGCATCTTGGCTAGATTTTATAGCCACGTAAGCAAAATCCGACGCGCCCCAAGCCCAACGTCTTAGCTGAATATATTGGGCTTTTAAGGTTTGCCAGTAAGTTTTCCCTAAAACCGCGTCTTGATATATCGGCAAAAAAACAGGAATAACTTGATGGTCGCCATTATAAGTAAAAAAGGTTCGCCAAAACTGATGGCCGTCTTCCACGATAGAAGTAACCGACCAAAAATCCGTATCCACTAAAGTTTTAAAACTCTGGGCGTGAGAAGAAAAATTTCGCAAACGCTCAGGCCTAGTTGCTTCCATTAATTGCCAAAAGGAATTACCCATCGCCACCACCCGAGCCGGCGCCGGCACATCCCAAATATTATTGTTAAAAATCGGAATTGGCTGAAGACTTCTTCTAATTCTATCTTTGTTTACCACATATTTATAAGTTATACAGGCGAAGTATTCTTTGTGAACTTTGTTGTCGGCATCCAAAGTAGTTGTGATGATATTTTCGTATTTTAAGCCTTTTTCATCTATTATTTTTTTAGCTTGCCGTGCCGCATAAGTTATGTTTGCTCCTTTGCCGGCTGTTTCGCCGGGCACTTCTTTAGGATGAACCGTCCAAAAAAACAGCCCAAATTTGTCCTTAAATTCATTTTCTAAAATTTTAGCGTTTTTTACGGCATTTTTTTTATCGCGCTCTTCGGTTGCCAAAACAAAAAGTATTTTCTCTTGGGGAAAATTGCTTTTTAAAACCGCTTCTATGGACTGCCTTACAATGTCTAACTCTTCTTTATAGGTTGCTAAAATCACCAAATGATAAATCTTATCAAAGTCTAAAACATCTTCTTGTTTTACTCCGGCAATCTCGGCCGAAAAATTTTTTAAATAGTGAAAATAAAAAAATTTTTCCCACATTTTAGGAATTACTCTTAAAAGAAAATTAAAAGGGAATTTTAGCCAGATCTTTTTTTTATATTCTTTTATTTTGTAAGCTAAATCTTTTTGGGCTTTTTTTATATCCTTAGTTTCTTTAAGTTTTAAAAGCCAATCAATTTTTGTCTCAATTTTTAAGCGGTTGTAAGAATATAAAAGATTCCTAGACATATAAAGAGCTCTAAAAAGGAAAAATAAGTCAAAGAAGATTATAAAATAGGCGACTCCGGCCGGGGCAAAAAAAGAAAAAACAATCGGAGCGGTTAAAGCCAGCCAAGTTAAAAACCCCGGAACAACGTCAAAAATCCTCCTTCGGCTTTCTTCTATATTAAAATTTTTGGTTTCTGCCCTAACTTCCATTTTTTAAGTCCTAAAAACTAAAAACAACGAGCCTAAAAGAAAAAATATTTCTAAAAAAATTGTGGCTCCCGCCAAAATATAGGCTCCTTTTAAATCATTGCTTTTCCTTAAGTTAAAAGCAATGAAAAAATTGATAACCAAAATTAAAAATCCTGCCAAAGGAATTTCGTAGATGTAAAACCAAGGGCCGATTTTATCAATCCCTCCCGCGGCCGAATAATGAAGGGGGATTAAAAAATTTTCCGGCCGACCTTTAAACGAAACCAAAATAAGGCTTAAAACATTAAAAAGGAGCGCTAAAAGAAAAAGCGAAAGTAAAAGCCGCTTTTCGATAAAATTTCTGTAAATATAGATTGTAAGTTTTACAAAATAAATGTCTTGAAGTCTCATAGCATCTATTCTATCACATCTCTGGAGCCGCCTCCGAGATTCGAACTCGGGACTTGCTCTTGGAGTTTATCCCGTGGAGCCCGAGAGAGGACTTGAACCTCCAACCTCTTCCTTACGAAGGAATTGCTCTACCATTAAGCTACTCGGGCGAAATGGGAAAAGAGTTGCTCTACCGCTGAGCTACATCGGATATTTTAGATCTCAATTATTTTTTCTGGAATAAATACAACCGCTCCTTTGGCTGGTTCATTCTTATTCTCAGGAAGGCTTTTTACAAAATCAAGCCACTTTCCCGAATCAAAATACTTCGCTTTACCAAAAAATTTAAATCCATATTCTTTGCCTAAAATACTATCACCCCAAACAACAATTGCTAATTTGCTATTTTCTATAATATTAGTTTTAGTGGAACCTAAATAATTATCAGTAATAATTATCTTATTATCAACGACTTTTCAGGCAGAAACAGGAGTAACATTAGGCCCCAATGGGCCACAAGTTCCTAAAGCAACTGCTCTGGATTCTATTAAATTCTTTGCTTCTTCTGAAATCATAATACCTCGCTGTTATTATTTGGAGCGGGTGAGCGGAATTGAACCGCCGTCCCCAGCTTGGGAAGCTGATATAATAACCATTATACGACACCCGCATATTCATTACCGAGAGTGACATCCTCGGTAAGCTATCTAAATCTTGTCTGGCTCGATTTTTGCCTTAATCCGTCCTTTGGTAACTATCCCTTGTGTTTTATACGAGTTCTTATTATTTTTTACCATATTGGCTTTATGGGTCAAAATTATAGCCTTTGTTGGACATTTTCGTTCACACATTGAACAGAAGAAACATCGTTCATATTCATAAGAAAGATTAAAACCCTTCTTTTGAGGATAAACCTTAATAGTTTTGGCTGGGCAATAATAGGCACAAACTAAGCAGCCGATGCACTTTTTAGGATCAAACTCAAGCTCGCCCCTCCAGTACTTTGTAGCCTCTTTTGCTAGCTTCTTTTTAGAATATAATCCCAGCTTGGACAAAACATCCTCAATTGCTTCATCTGCCTTAGGCGGACAGCCGTTAACATAAAGGTCTATTTTGGTAAATTTATCAATGGGACCGGCAAAAGTATAGGAAGAAGAAAACACATTGCCTGAAATAGCACAACTTCCAAAGGCAATTTTTTTCGCCTTTTTAGGAAGCTTTTTTAAGATTTTTAAGAAATGAGGTTTGATTTTCTTGGTTAAAATTCCGGTAAAAACCGCCAAATCAGCCTTTTCCGGTTTAGAAACTATATTTGTTTTAACTTTCGATTCATTCAATAAAACGCCGGCTACAACTTCGATATCACAGCCATTGCAGCTTCCGACATTATAATAATAAACATTTAAAATTTTTTGCTTCATATACTCTTTGCCAAGGTTCCGAACCTTGGCGTCCTCTTTTATTTAAAATTTAACATATTTTGTACAATATTTTGTCCAGATTATTGTTTACTCTGTTAAGTTATTTTAATATTTTCAATATAAACTTTATCAGTATCCTTGGCTACAACCTCAAAAACCGCTTTTTCAGCTGATGTCCCTTCTGCCTGCATTTTTAGTATATCTCTAAACTCTCTCTCGGTAAAATGCTCGTCTTTGGGTATAATTATTTTGGCTTCACAAAGCTTTTTCGCCTTATTTTTCTTAGCGACCCCTGTAATTTGCTCTATTATTTTTTCAGCTAAATAAATTTCATGCATGGCTAGTAATTAGTAACTAGGCACTAGACATTAGGCACTAGTATTCCCTGTTTTACCAATCAAGC
>JBBIQZ010000047.1:0-5661 GCA_037442065.1 bacterium
AGAAAAATAAAAATACAAAGTACAATTTTAGCTTTTTAGCATTGCAGTTTGCCAACTTCGCATAAAGCTACGGAAGGACTCCGTTTCTTTTGGGATTAAACTATGAAACAAGAATTGATAAGAAACTTCGCCATCATTGCGCATATAGATCACGGCAAATCTACTCTCGCGGATAGGTTTTTAGAAGTAACTGGTACTATTCCTAAAGAGAAAATCAAAGAACAAACTTTAGACCGCATGGATTTAGAAAGAGAGCGTGGGATTACTATAAAACTTCAGCCAGTAAGAATGAATTGGAAAGACTTTGAATTGAATTTAATCGATACCCCGGGTCATGTTGATTTTACCTACGAAGTTTCTCGTTCTTTAGCCGCCGTAGAAGGAGCCTTACTTTTGGTTGATGCTACTCAAGGTATTCAAGCCCAAACTTTGACTAATTTAAGCCTAGCCAAAGAGCAAAATTTAACTATTATACCGGTTATAAATAAAATTGATTTACCTAGTGCTGAAATTGAAAGAGTTAACCAAGAGATTGAAAAGCTTTTAGGAGTTTCTAAGAACGAAATTTTGCAAGTTTCGGCCAAAGAAGGCACCGGGGTAGGAGAAATTTTAGATAAAATTATCGAAAAAATTCCTTCACCGGTCCGTCACGAGACAGATTCTCGGCAAGAAGAAACTAGGGCGTTAATTTTTGATTCTATTTTTGATAGCTACCGCGGGGTGGTAACCTTTGTTCGGGTAGTTTCTGGTGAAATAAAAAAGGGAGAAAAAATTGAGTTTTTAGCCACCAGAAAGCAAGCCGAAGCTTTAGAAGTCGGTTACTTTAGCCCGGATTTTGTAAAAGCGCCAAGTTTAAAAGCCGGCGAAATCGGCTACATTATCACCGGTCTAAAAGAAGTTTCCGAAGCTAAAGTCGGTGATACAATAATAAAACAACAAGAGGCAAGCAGTAAAAAAATAGAGCCGCTTCCTGGATATAAGGAGGTAAAACCGTTTGTTTATGCCTCGCTTTATTCAACAACCGGCGAACCGCATGAATTACGGGAAGCTTTGGAAAAATTAAAATTAAATGACGCATCACTAACTTTTGAACCGGAAAATTCTCCGGCTTTAGGCTCTGGCTTTCGAGTTGGGTTTTTAGGACTTTTGCATTTAGATATTATTCGCGAGAGATTGGAACGGGAATTTAACCAGGATTTAATTATTACCACTCCCTCGGTGTCCTACAAAATTATTTTGCCAGGACTAAAAGAAACAACTATCAAAAGCGCCAACGATATGCCTCAGGCCGGAACCTTTTTAGAAATTCAAGAACCAATGGTAAAGCTTGAAATTATAACTCCTGTTCAATTTTTGGGGAAAGTTATGGAATTAGCTCAAGACCGGCGGGGCGAATATAAATCAATAGACTATTTGGATTCTAAAACCGCCTTGGTTTTTTACGAGATCCCTCTTTCGGAAATTATTATTGATTTTTATGATGAGCTAAAAAGTATAAGTTCGGGGTACGCATCATTAAATTACGAATTTTTAAACTTCAAAAAGGCCGATTTAGTAAAACTTGATATTTTGGTAGCCGGCGATATTGTGCCGCCTTTATCAATAATTACACCGAAGGAAAAAGCAGAAAAAACCGGTCGGAAAATTGTTGAAAGATTAAAAGAATCCATTCCCAGGCAGTTGTTTTCTGTTTCTTTGCAAGCGGCAGTAGGGGCAAAAGTTTTAGCTAGGGAAGATGTTCCTCCCTTGCGAAAAGATGTAACGGCCAAACTTTACGGCGGCGATGTAACGAGAAAAAGAAAGCTTTTAGAAAAGCAAAAGAAGGGCAAAAAGCGTTTAAAGCGTTTCGGTAAGGTGGATATTCCCCAAGAAGCTTTCCTATCAATTCTTAAGCGCTAGATTGACAAGCAAGCGCAAATCTTTATACTAAAAATATAAAAACTAATCTAAGGACGATTAGTTTTGTTATTTAAAAACTAGATAAAGAGGTGAAGGGAATGAGCAAGCCAAAGGTTAAAGTCGGTGTAGTAGGACACACTGGCAGATTAGGTAAACCGTTAACAGTTATTCTAAAAAGTCACCCCGGGGTGGAGATTGTATATACTGAAAGCACAAGCGAAGGTTCAAGTGGCGATTCTGATAGCGCCGATACTATATTTCTTGCTTTACCTCAAAATGCAAGCTATCCCTATGTTGAGCAGTTTAAAAATAAAAAAATCATTGATTTAAGTTTTGATCACAGAATAGGCTACCCCGATTGGGTATATGGTTCCCCGGAATTAAATAGGGATAAGATAAAAGACGCAAAATACATAGCTAATCCCGGCTGTTATGCGACCTCAATAAATTTAGCACTGTATCCGCTAAAAAAAGTTTTATCAAATATTAGAGTTACATCTGTTAGTGGAGCTTCGGGCGCAGGCGAGAATCCAGGGGTGCCAGGAAAGGATGATAATGCTGGTGTATATAACGTGGGCCGTGATCATAATCACTTACATGAGGTAGAAAGTATTTTAGGTATTGAAGGTCTTAATTTTGTTCCAATAAGAATTGAAACAATGGAATACGGAATTATATCGTCCATTACTGCTAAGTATAGCGGAAAAGAAAACTTACATAAACTTTGCCAAAAATTCTATAAAGACGAACGGTTTGTGAAAATTATTGAAAAACCAGCGGTAACGGAAACAAGAAATGTTATTGATACAATAAATGCGAAATCTTCGTTAAGCAGTTGAATAACGGGATGGTTAATATTATTTCGGTTATTGATAACACCCTAAAGGGCGGCGCCAGTCAGGCCGTACAAAACTTTAATATTATGTACGGATTTCCTGAAGAGACAGCAATACCAGGCGTTGAAAAAAAACAATTATCACTAGCTACTGCTAATTAATATTTGCGACCAGTTTGTCTAAAAAAAGAATGACATCTGGTCTTTTTTTTGTCGAGGAGTCCGACCCTTGCAGGGCTGCAAGGGTCGGACTCTTAGCAAAGGATTAGAAAAATTTTGACAAATAGGATAATATTTATACTATGGAAGAACAAATGCAAAACCAAGATTTTGGAGAATTTCAACCAACTGTATCCGAGCCGACCGGGGAGGTCGATCTACCTTTAGCAGAAGAGAAACTTTCTAATATTCAAGAATTCTTGGCCGAGATAAAATCTCTTCGTCAAAAGCAAGAAGCAGAAAAAGAATTTCCTAAAATAAAAGTTGCTTTAACTTTAGGTCGCCTTGCCTTTTTTTACGAAAAAATCAGGAACACCTTAGAATACAAAGACGAGCATTTAATAATAAAAAGCGCCTTAGAGCGAATTCTAAAAAGAAGATTTTTTAATTATCATTCTGTCGAATCTTTAGCTAAAAACATTATTTTCGATTTGGTTGGCGGCGGCTATTTTCAAAGTGAAGAAATTCCGGAAGCTAAGGTTTCAGAAATTGCCGATATTTTAGAAAGGTATAATTATCTTTTTCATGCAACAAAAATTACAAAAGGGCAGATTTGTTCTATTGTTTCCTGCGCCATCGAAGAGATCTTAAGGCCGGAAGTAAAAGAAAAAGAAGCACTGGTAAATTTTACCCTAAAAACTATCAAAGAAAATTTGTCTCTAGACACTCCTTTAGAACCCGACACTATTTTTCAAGAGCTTTATATTGCTATCCACCGGACACTTTTAAAATCCGATTATCAAACTATAAAATACCAATTACTAAGAAGAGGTATTCCAGAATTAGAGAAAAAAGAAACAAACCCCATTAGAAATAAAGAAAATTTTTCAACTGAGAGTGGGACAAAAATTTCTAACGGGGTAAATCTTTCGGATTTAAGCTTGCATTTTCAAGAAATCAATGTAGCTATTGATGGTTTAATTAAAAGTAAATTAAGGCTGAGTTTTTTAAAACTTTGCCGACGAGCTATTCCTCCATTTTCGGTTTTAGGTAAAATTGTTGCCACTACGCCTCTAGAAGAAGTGGAAGCTGCACTAAAAAATGAAGAAGAATTTAATAAACTGACTGACAACGTTTATTCTAAATGGTGGGAAAGAGCTTCCAGTAAAGTTGCTAAAACTACCATTAAAAGCATTACTTTTATATTTTTAACTAAGATGGTCTTAGCTTTTGTTTTAGAAATCCCTTACGACCTTTTAGTTATAGGACAGCTTAATATTATTCCTTTAGTTTTAAATCTTACTTTTCCGCCGATGTATATGTTTTTATCAACTTTTAATATTTCGGTTCCCGGCAAGGAAAACTTAAAAATAATAAGGACTTGGCTTAAAAAAATGTTAAGCGGCGAGGAATTAAACTATCAGTTGCGTTTAAGAAAAGCCAGCTCTTTAAAAACTTTTGTTTTTTCTTTGGTTTACGCTTTAACATTTATAATTTCTTTCGGGGTTTTGGTTTTTGCCCTTTTAAATCTTAAGTTTAATATCATTTCCGGCATTTTGTTTTTTACCTTTTTCTCCACCGTTAGCTTTTTTGCTTACAGAATTTCCCAAACCGCAAACGAGCTTTCGATGATTAAAAAAGGCGGCGGTTTTTTAGAATTGATCGGCGATTTTTTCTCTATCCCTTTTATAAGACTAGGCAGATTTCTTTCTTCCAATTTTAGGAGGTTAAATATTTTCTTGTTTATTTTGGATTTTATTATTGAAACTCCTTTTAAGACGTTGCTTCAATTTTTAGAAGAATGGGTAAGGTATGCCAAAGAAAAAAAGGAAGATATTTTAAACGATTAAAGAGGTAGCGATAATTAAATTATGAAAAAGATTAAACTTCGTTACGGCGAAAATCCTCATCAGGAAGGATTTTTTTATCCAGCAGAAACAAAAGACAAGCTAGCCATCACTCGTTTCAAAATCTTGCAGGGTAAAGAACTTTCTTTTAATAATTATTTAGATATTGATGCGGCTTTAAGTGTTATTTCAAAAATTGGCGACTACAAGCCGGCTGCCGTGGTTATAAAACACGGCAATCCGTGCGGCGTGGCTTTAGGGAAAAACATTAATGAGGCTTTTCGGAAAGCTTGGGAAGGTGACCCTCTTTCGGCTTTCGGCGGAATAATTGCGTTAAATAGAGAAGTTAGCACCGTCTTAGCCAAAAAAATGACTAAAAATTTTTTTGAAGTAATGCTTGCGCCAAAAATTTCCAAAGATGTTTTAGAAATTTTTGGCGCTAAGCCAAACACCCGCGTCTTAGTAAATCCCGCACTTCAAAATCCAGTTTTACCTAAAGAGAAAGATAAAAAAATTGTAAGAGGTGGGCTTTTAGTTCAAGATGTTTCTAAAAAAGAAGTAAAAGAAAAAGATCTAAAATTTGTAACCAAAAAACGGCCGACAAAAATTCAAATAAAAGATTTGCTCTTCGCTTTTAAAGTTTGCGGAGTTTCAAAATCTAATACGATAACCATTGTTAAAAATGAGCAAGTTTTAGGAAATGGCGTTGGCTCAACTTCTAGAGTTTATGCCGCCAAAACTGCCTTAGATGTTGCCGGCAAGAGAGCTAAAGGAGCAGTCGCCGCTTCCGACGGATTTTTTCCGTTTACAGATTCTCTTGAAGTTTTTAAGGAGGCTGGAATTTCATCGATTATTCAACCTGGCGGCTCCAAAGCCGACGAAGAAGTGATTGATTATTGCAATAAGAATAATATTTCTATG
>JBBIQZ010000048.1:0-5490 GCA_037442065.1 bacterium
GTCACCATCAAGACTTCAAAGTGTCACCATGTAATGTGTACTATACATTTATTTGTCAAATTGTTGGCGTAAAATTTCTGTTTTGTGAGTTTTGGGATCTAGAGATTTATTTATTTTTTTGATCCTAACCAAATAGCCTGTTTTTTTAATTGCTTTTTTTATTTCTTCTTCCCAATTTTGGTCGTAACCTAAAACAATAATATCAGCTTTTTCTTCTAATACATTTTGCCAAGGATTTTCTTTTTCTAACTCAGCCAAAACACCCAATTTCTTTAAACTCGCTATTCGCTCTTTAATAGAATAAACAGGCTTTCTTTTTTTTAGCTTTAAAACTCTTTCATCGGAAGGAATAACTACTGTTAAGGAGCCGAGTTTAGAAGCTTCTTTCAAAAAAAACTTGTGTCCGGGGTGCAATAAATCAAAAGTGCCAAAAACTAAAACTTTTCTAGGAAAGCGTAAATACAAAAAATATTCTTGATTTCCTTTTTCGCCTGGTAAACCGGCTTTAACTTGAGAAATTACCGCAAACCCCTCCTTTTGGGCAAAATTTTTTATTTCGGCAACCACCTGCTCTTGAATTTTAGAATCTTTTATAACACCTTTAAATTTGGAAGCGATATCTTTACTAACTTCAAATTGCGGCTTAACTAAAGCAATAATTTCTGCCTTATGTTTTTGTAAATTAATAATTTCTTTTATTTTAGGCAATATTTTTTTTAAAGATATAAAGGAAACATCTATCAAAAAAATGTCTATCTTCTCGGGAAATTTTTCAACATCCCTTACGTCCGTCCTTTCCATATTTATAACTTTTGTGTTTTTTCTCAAAGAATATGCAAGCTGACCATAGCCGACATCAATGGCATAAACTCTTTTAGCGCCTTTTTTTAAAACAAAATCAGTAAACCCGCCGGTTGAAGCGCCAATATCGGCAACAATTTTCCCTTTAAATTTAAGCCTAAATTTTTTAAACGCCGATTTAATTTTTTTTGCACCCTTGCCAACAAAACGCTCTTCTGGTTTAATTTCTATTTTTATATCTTCTTTTACTGGCATTCCGGGTTTACTGGCTAGTTGTCCGTTAGTTTTTACTTTTCCAGCTAAAATAAGCCGCTGGGCTTTTTCGCGGCTTTCAGTTAAACCTTTTTCAAAAATTATTACATCTAATCTCTTTTTCATCTAACTCACTCTTTCGATATAAACTCCAGTTCTACTATCAACTTTGATTGTATCACCTTGTTTAATAAACAAAGGGACTTGCAACTTAAATCCGGTTTCTATCGTGGCCTCTTTGGTAGCCGATGAAGCAGTATCGCCTTTAACGCCTGGTTCTGTTTCGGTTATCTTAAAGTCTATCTTTATTGGTAATTTTATGTTAATGGGTTTTCCTTCCGAAAAAGTTATGTCTATATCACTCCCTGGTTTTAAAAATTTTTCATTTTGACCAATTATCTCCTTAGAAATTGAAAATTGGTTAAAATTATCCTTATCCATAAAATAGAAACTAGTATTGTCAGAATACAAATATTGAGCGGTTTTAAAATCTAGGTAAGCTTCTTCTATTTTTTCCTGGCCTTTAAAATTCTTCTCTAAAACAGCACCTGTCTTTAAGTTTTTTAGTTTTGTTTTAACGATTGCTCCGCCGCGCCCAAGCTTGGAATGAGAAGATTCCAAAACTTCAAAAGGCAGTCCTCCTAAAACAATAAATTTACCTGCTTTTAAACCCGTTACTTTAAGCATAAGATTTATTTAGCGGTAAAAGGCAAAAGGGCAACGTGACGAGCTCTTTTTATTTCCCTTGCTAAAATTCGCTGATGTTTCGCGCAGCAACCCGATCTCTTGCGAGGTTCTATTTTCCCGTAAAAGGAAATAAACTTCTGCAAAAATTTAACATTTTTATAATCAATGTCTTTGTTTTTATCCTTGCAAAATTCACAAACTTTTTTTGCTTGGAAAAACCTTTGTTTTCTGTCTCTTCTTGCTCTTCTTTCCAAAATTTTCTCCTTAAAATTTATTTAAAAAGGAATATCGTCTAAATCAACTTCTTCTGAACCCTTAAGATCATCATTTTGATCTTTTTTTGTTTCGGCCTTTTTTTCTTTTGTTTTTGCAGTCCCTTCAGCAGCTCCTTCGGCCGGCCCTGTTTCTTCGGCTATGTCTAAATCGGCTTCTTCCGGCTTTTTATCTAAAACATTTATGTCCGATGCAACAATTTCTGTCTTATATCTTTTAATTCCATCCTGCCCTTCCCAAGAACGAGTCTGCAATCTTCCTTCTATATAAACTCGGCGGCCTTTTTTAAGAATCTTTTCGGCTATTTCGGCCAATTTGCCCCAAGCTACAATATCGCTAAACTCGGCACTGTCTTTTACTTCTCCGTCTTGACCTTTCCACCTTCTATTGGTAGCAACTGTAAAAGAGGCTACGGCCTGACCAGAAGTAGTAAAACGTCCTTCTGGATCGCGAGTAAGATTACCAATTAGCATAACTTTGTTTAAATCCTTCATAATATGCCTTTCTCACGAATGCACTAATGCATCGCGATTCATTATTCTTTTAAAATTTCATCTAACTTTTTATCTAATTCTTCTAATTCTTCTTTTTTCTGCTTTTTCTTAGTTTTCTCTTCCTTATCCTTCTTTTCCTCGGGTTCTGCTTTTTCTTCCTCTATTTTTTCGCTTTCGTCAACCTTGCTTTGAGCTTCTTCTAAGCTAGGTTGAACTTCTGGTAATGCTTCTTTTTCTTTTTCAGTTTCTTCTTCGGGTTCTGCTTTTTCTTCCTTTTTAGCTTCTGATAATTCTTTTTTCTTTAATTCCTTCGGTTTCTTTAAAGTCTTTTCTTGTTTTTTAATTACTAAATACCTAATAACCTCTCCTATTAATTTTATATCATTTTCAATTTTTTTAATACTTTCACCAGGAAGTTGAAAATTTAAAACATCATAAAAACCATGTTCTTGGTTTCCTATTTTATAGGCTAATTTTCTTCTTCCCCAAAAATCTTCTAAAGTAACATTTCCACCCGCTTCTTTAATAGATTTGTGAACCTTATTTATAACTTCCCGGACTAAATCTTCGGGGATTTGTCCTTCTAGAACTAACATTAATTCATAATTTTCCATACAAACCTTTCTAATAATTATTCTGTTTTACTTATTAAATTAAAAAATTCCTCCTCTTGGACTTTTATCCGCCTCTGGCGGATTGGCCTCTCGATTTTTCACGGAAGCGAAAAGGACTTACATAAAAAGTATAAGATTTTTTCTATAAAGTCAAGACTGAAACTTAAAAATCATTACATCACCATCTTGAACAACGTAATCTTTTCCTTCTAGACGAACTTTACCTTCTTCACGAGCTTTTTGCCAACCGCCGGCATTAATTAAATCTTCCCAATTTATAACATCGGCTTTAATAAATCCTTTTTGAAAATCGGTATGAATTACTCCAGCAGCTTCCGGAGCTTTTACCCCTTTTTTAAAAGTCCACGCTCTAACTTCCGGCTCGCCGGCGGTAAAGAAGGTTTCTAAACCTAAAAGCTTGTAAGCTTTTTTAATTAAAATGTCTAAACCTTTTTCCTCTTGGCCCAATTCTTTTAAAAACTCTTTCACTTCTTCGTCCGGCAAATCGGCAAGCACGGCTTCAGTTTTAGCAGATATCTTAATGCTGTTTTCAACCGAAAACTCTTTATTCTTTAAATCTTCCTCAGAAACATTTAAAACATAAATGTGAGGTTTTATCGTTAGAAGATTTAAGGGCTTTATGACTTCTTTTTTCTCTTCTTCGAGATTTAAATTCCTTACTGGCTCTCCTAAATTAAGATGTTTAGCGATTTTTAAAACTATTTCTAGAACTGTTCTTTGGCTAGAATCCTTTTTTGCTTCTTTTTCTAATTTTTTAGAAAAATTTTCTACTGTTTCTAAATCTTTTAAAATAAGTTCAGTTTTTATAGTTTCTAAATCAGATAAAGGATTAACCGTCCCACCAACATGGGTAACATTTTTATCGCCAAAACACCTTAAAACCTCAACTAAGCAATCGCATTCCCTAATATTTGACAAAAATTTATTACCTAAACCCTCGCCTTTGTAAGCTCCTTTAACAATACCGGCAATATCCACAAACTCTACCACTGCGGGAACAATTTTTTTAGCCCTAACAACTTTAGCCAATTTTTCTAAACGAATATCAGGAACCGCTACCACACCTATATTGGGCTCAATAGTACAAAAAGGATAGTTGGAAGCATCAACTTTATTTTTAGTTAAGGCATTAAAAAGAGTTGATTTGCCAACATTGGGCAAACCGACAATCCCCACTGATAATCCCATTAAATCTCCTTAAACATTTTAAAAGTCTTGAAAATATAATATCATATGTTTATCATTTATACATTCTAAGAATCGCTCATTAAAAGAGGGAGGGAAGATTTATGAATACTCCAAATAAATATAAAGTATTTCTTAAAAAAGCCTTATTACAGGCCAACATAAGAATCAACGGAAATCGGCCTTGGGACATTAAAGTAAATAATGAAGATGTTTACGCAAAAGTTTTAACCGGCGGCACTTTGGCGGCCGGCGAAACCTATATGGCGGGCTGGTGGGACTGCGAAAAGCTAGACGAACTAGTAGCTCGCATTTTAGAGAATAATTTTACTTCTAAAATTAAAACTCCCAAAATTATCCTCTCCTACTTAAGCGCTTTTATCTTTAATCAGGGGCATAAATCAAAGGCTTTCAAAATAGGTGATAAACATTACGATACCGGTAATGATCTTTTTGAAATAATGCTCGATAAAAGGTTAGTTTATACTTGTGCCTATTGGAAAAATGCCGAAAACTTAGACGATGCCCAAGAAGCAAAACTTGATCTTGTCTGCCGAAAACTGGGCCTTAAAGAAGGACAAAAAATATTAGATATTGGCTGCGGCTGGGGAAGCTTTTTAAAGTATGCAGCCGAAAAATACGGCATAAGCGGCGTAGGCATTACGGTTTCTAAAGAACAAATAAAACTTGCGCAAAAATTGTGCAAAGGTCTTCCTATCGAAATAAGGTATCAGGATTACCGTGATCTTAACGAAGAATTTGACCACATAGTTTCTTTGGGAATGTTTGAGCATGTATGCTATAAAAATTACCGCAAATATATGAAAATAGTCAGAAAGTGTCTTAAGAACAACGGCCTTTTTCTCTTGCAGACTATCGGACATGATACTTCAACAACCAGAACCGATCCTTGGATAGAAAAATATATCTTCCCAAATTCAATGATTCCTTCTTTAAAACAAATCAATAAAGCGGTTAAAGGAATTCTTGAAATTTTAGACCTTCATGATTTTGGCACCGATTACGACAAAACGCTTATGGCTTGGTTTGAAAACTTTAACAAAAACTGGGAAAAAATTTCTAAGGATTATAATCAAACATTTTACCGAATGTGGAAATATTACCTTTTAACCTGTGCCGGCTCTTTTAGGGCTAGAAAAAAC
>JBBIQZ010000049.1:0-5347 GCA_037442065.1 bacterium
AAAAACTACTCTTCTTTATTCTGTTATCGGCTTAATCTTAGTAATTACTGCTTTTGCAATTATTAGTTTTATAACAACAAATATTAAGTAAGCAAGCTTTCGCTTGAGAAAAAAGCAAAAATATGGTATGATAAAAACAATTAAGAAACTAGGTAAGTTAACAATTATTTTAGCGGTTTTTTATCCGGTAATTGCCTTTGCTGACATTAATGAGAATGTAAATTACAAGTGCCAGCCTTCCGGAAATTCCGCTTTCCCCGAATGCGTATCTAAATCAGATATTCCAGCGCTTTTAAGTTTAGTTATTAAAGTTTTACTGGGCTTAGTGGGGACGGTTGCGGTTTTATTTATCATTATCGGCGGCATTCAGTATGTTACCTCGGCAGGAAACCCGGACAGCGTTGGCAGGGCCAAAAACACCATTCTTTATGCGGTTATCGGAGTAATTGTAGCAATTATCGCCTACGCAGCTGTAAACTTTATAATCAAAAACTTTTAAAAAGGAAAAATATGAAAAAATTAAGATTCTTAGCTTTATCATTATTGCTTTTTCCAGTCTCGGTGGCATTAGCAATCCCTAATCCTGACCAACCAACTGGCACTCCCAGTTGTCTTATTGGAAAGGATTGCCCCGCTGGTGTAAAAGGAGTTATCACCGAAATTTCTGATATGCTTTTAATGATTGTTGGCGCGTTGGCGGTTTTATTTATCATTATCGGCGGTGTGCAGTATATTACTTCGGCCGGCAACCCGGATAATATCGGGAAGGCCAAAAATACCATTCTTTACGGAGTAATCGGTCTAATTGTTGCAATCTTAGCTTATGCTGTAGTAAAATTTGTGATAGGAAGTTTTTAATAAAGGAGAATTTATGAAAAAGATTTTAAGTTCAATTACAGCTCCTGTGGTATTATTGCCAGGGCTTGCCTTAGCTCAAGGCAGCACTGATATCCCGGTTCCCCAGCCTGGAAGAGCCCCATCGGGTGATCTTGTCTCTTTAATCACTCTTGTTTCCAACACTATTTTGCTTTTGGTTGGAGTTGTTGCAGTTTTATTTTTAATTATCGGCGGAGTGCAATACATTACTTCGGCCGGAAATCCGGAGCACATTCAAAAAGCTAAAACTACTATTCTTTATGCGGTCATCGGAATTTTAGTAACTTTAGTTGCTTGGGCCGGTGTAACTTTTGTTATTTCTCAGCTTAAAGGAACTTCGTAAAACTTTAAAAAATAGATTATTAAAAATCAGCCTTTCAAGGCTGATTTTTAATTTGGCTATAATTTGGCATTTACAATATTGGTTTTGGAATTTTTATCCTTTAAACTTTCTTTATGTTTAATTTTTTAAAAATCTTTTATTTAAAATCAGTTGCTTTAGCCCAAGGGGGTGTCCCGCCTTCAGAAATTCCCGTCCCCAAACCGGCGCGGGCGCCCGGAGGCAGTTTAGTTGATTTAATCACTGTTATTTCCAACACTATTTTGCTTTTGGTGGGTGTTGTAGCGGTTTTATTCTTAATTATTGGCGGTGTTCAGTATATTACTTCAGCCGGAAACCCGGATAGTGTAAATAAGGCAAAAACTACGATTTTGTATGCAGTAATTGGCATAATTGTAACTTTGGTTGCGTGGGCAGTTGTAAGCTTTGTAATAAGCTCAATAAAGGGTTAATCTCTACCAAGGCTTAACCCATTGCTAAGGTTGCCAACCTTAGCATATAATAAAATCATGCCAGCAAAAAATGCTATAAAAGAATATCTAGAAGGCGGCGTTTATCATGTTTATAACCGCGGGATAAACAAACAAGATATTTTTCTTGATGAAAAGGATTATGCTACTTTTTTATATTATCTAAAAATGTATTTGGATAACCCTGAAAATTTAGATAAAAGCGATCTTTATAAGAAAAACCGCACCGCCAGAAAAAGTTTTTACAAACAAATAGATCTTTTGTGTTATTGTTTAATGCCAAATCATTTTCATTTAATTTTGAAGCAAAGAGGCGAAAGAGACATTTCTGAATTTATGAGATCATTAATAATTAATTATTCTATGTACTTTAATTCTATACATAAAAGAGTGGGGCCTTTGTTCCAAGGTGCATATAAAGCCGTACTTATAAAAAATGATAACTACCTATTACACCTTTCTAGGTATATTCACGTAAATCCTCTTGCTAAGGTTGGCAACCTTAGCAAAGTAATAGATTATCCGTATTCTAGTTATGCGAATTATTTAGGGAAGAAAGACACAAAGTGGGTTAAGCCAGGGTTTATCTTAGATTATTTTGAAGATAACAAAGGCGAAGATATTATTGCCCAAGATTCATACAAAGATTTCGTTGAAGAATATGAATACGATTCAAAAGATATTATTGGAGACTTGATACTGGAATAAGGAGTGTTTCAGCCCCTTGCCGAGGGTGACACCCTCGGCAAGGGGTTAAGAGTAAGTTTGGGGATTTGGGATTGACAATAAGGTAAATTTAAGGTATGATGTAGCCTCGCTGAACTTTGACAAGAATCTAGTGCTGAAATTTGCGTTTAGTCTAAACGCAAATTTCAGCACTACGATAAATATATCCCACACTAACTTCTACTTGATTTTGACTCAAGTAAAGCTACCCTTCTTTCAAGCGCGCTAAACTCGTCTATGTCTACTTTCTGCTTAAGCTCCTTTTTGATAAAACCAATGTCAATCTTAATAGTTTCTAAATCTTCTTCAATTCTGTCAAATCTTTGATCATGCTCCTCAAGTTTTTCTGAATTAGAAGCTACCTGCTCTGCAACAACTTTAATTTCGCCCTTGATGCCTTCGGCAACAACATCAAAGTGTCTTTTAGTTTCATTTAAAGCTTCTTTAAGCTCTTTATTCATTAACTATCCTTAATTTACTATTAAAAGTGTAGTTTTAAAAAGTGTTTTTGTCAATTTTTAATTAAGTAGAAGTTAGTGTGGGATAGATCTCTGCACTAAAAATAAAAAACTATTCTGAAAAGGATGTGATTTGAATGACGCTTTCAGGATTACCTACGGACAAACATTCGCCAGAAACAAGCATACCTCAAAAACCTGATTTAAGCGAAGTTCCGTCAGTTGAAAAAAATTACGCGAAATACATAATCGCCGGAATAGCAATCGGAGCTATTTTGCTTTTAGCGGTAATCGGGTTTAAAGCAACCTTTATAAGCCCAACTCAAGAAGAAGCCGTTGAATCTCCAAATTCAATTGAGGCACCGAATAAACAGATCGATAATCCCGGAAAACAAGACGGTTCCTCTTTGCCAAAAGAAGATCAGAAAGCTATCGCAGAAACGTATATTTCTATAAATCCTGGACCCGATGAAGACAAAACGACAATCGCTGATTTTTCAATAGTAGACGGCGAACAGGCAGACAGCCTCTTATCAAGATACCTGCCGCCAGACGAACCAAGAAAGGTTAGTTTCATGAGAGAAATCGAAGAACATCGACAGGCTGGCAGAAAAACAGCTTTAGTAGTTGAAAAAAAAGACAACTATACCAAAATAAGTATTTTTTACCAGTCAGGAGAAATTTGGCAATCTTCTCGTACCATAGCCGTCAATTAAACGCTTTATCCCCGAGGTATAATCCCTTATACCTCGGGATTTTTTTATTTGCATATAAACATATTTATCTTATAATGAAATAAAGCTATCTAAGCGCTTATTAGAATTAATGAAAAAAATAAAAAAAATTATCGTTCTTGGTCTTTTGGGCATAATTTTTGGTACTCTTTTTGCCAACATTCCTCAAGCAAAAGCATATAAAGACTATACTGTAAAAGTTACTGGTTGCGAAGTTGAGTTTACTGGAAAATATAGGCCGAATTTTGATCCTTTAATTGGTGATCCTTACGTTAAGACAACTTCAAGTTATAGTATTAAATATTCGGGTTTGGGAAGCGGTAAAACAACAGGCACATTAGATTGTTATCCGTATAAAAAAAATAAGGACTATTATAAATCAAGGCAAGGAGCCTCTTATAGCTGGACTGAGCCGAATATAACAAAAAATCAAGAAGCTAGCCTAAATAGTTTTTTTTATCTTGACAAAGACGGCTATCAATATTGGAAAAAGCAAGATATTCCAGACAATAAAGAATTTGAAACCTATGAAATAGACAGAAAAACTTTAAGCGGTGATGAAGATGGCGTTTATAATTTTGGAAACTTAAAGTTCGCTTTAAAAACAAATAAAATAGATAAGAAACAAACTACTACTATTAAAGGCAAAATAAAATTAATCCCGCAAAATAGTGAGTTTTATAAAAAATTTAAAGAGACTTATAAAGGACAAACTTTACCTCAGGGTATTTATCTTCGTATTTATGAAAAAGAAAGCGGCGAAAAAGCAAAATATACTAACATTGAAGATTATGCGGCTTTAAATGTTAATACCAATGAAGCAACTTATGAGTTTGCTAGCTTTCCTGCATCTGAAAATGCTTCGTATAAAATAAAAGCAACTTTTATTATTGATCAAGATGGGGGCTACAGCTATACGCCAGATCATTTTCCAGCTGTCTGGAGCGGCGGCTGGTGGAGCTTGTATAACCAGCTAAGCGGGTTTCAAAATGATGTTTATGTTGGTGAAAGCGAAGAGTTCCAAGTTTCCGGCTCTGTAACAACAGTTGAGGAGTTTAAGGTCACTTTCGATGAAACAAATACTGTTGGCAGTAATCTGATGATGGCTTTAGACTGGATTCTAAAAACCTTAAATGATGCTCTTTCTAAAATATTAAATGCTTTTACTAGTTTTATAAGCGATAAACTTCTTCTTATTGGAAGCTTAAAAGATTCAAAAGGAGTTCTGGAAGGTTGGGCGGCTGTTAGAGACGCTTCTAATATCCTCCTTGTCTTAGGTTTATTGCTTATTGCCGGCTTTAACGCTATAAGATTTCAGATTGATTATTATACCGCAAAACTATTACTACCTCGTTTAATAATTGCGGCAATTTTTATAAACTTTAGTTTTCTTCTTACCCAAATTATTATTGATTTAGCCAATGTTCTAACTGCGTTTTTCACGTCAAAAACTAACTTTACAACTATCATATCTATAAATACGGGGGCGGCAGAACAGGCTGTCGCGGTTACAGGGATCGCCGCAGGTAGTATAATTGCTTTTATCTTCTGGCAAATTGTTTTAGTTGTAGCGTTAGTGGCCGTGATAACAACCTTGGCAATACTTGTTTTAAGAGTTGTTGTTTTATGGCTTTGCGTTATTTTTTCGCCTCTAGTATTTTTATTTTCAGTCCTACCTTTTACAAGAGGGTTAACTTCAACTTGGTGGAATTATTTAGCAAGGTATGCTTTTATGGGGCCAGT
>JBBIQZ010000050.1:0-4977 GCA_037442065.1 bacterium
AATATCTCTTTTTTGGGTTTCTTTTGTGATATCCATTTGTGATATAAATAAAAAAGGGCAGATCGGCTGACTTACTCAGCCAACCTGCCCGCCTAAAAGCAAAAGCAGTTTGGTTATAAAACTTATTTTATCTTTCTTTAAGAGAAGTTTACATTAAAAAAAATATTTTGTCAAGTTTTTTCTGCTGCCAATTCTTTTCTAACCTTTTCCTTCGTCTTATTCATCACCTTTTCTATAATTCTATTTCCGCTGTGTGTTTGTCAAGAGAAAAAAAATTATTTTTTTTAAATTCTTTTTGTGGGCCCGCCTTTTACCTTTCCTTTTTTTATTCCCTTCTCATCCCTAACCTCCACCGTCAAATCCCCTTCCCCTTCTTCCCAAATGTCTATCGTAGCTGTAATGACGAGTTTAAGCAAGGTTTCTAATTTTCTTATCTCTGGCAGTTCAGACACTTGTAAATTTCCATATATCTTTTTTTTGTTATCACCCTGTAAGGTATATCAGGATACAACGCACAGAATAATTTATACTTTAGCCTAAAAACAGGCGTATATAGTCCTTTAGCATCCCAAACCTCTACCTGGTCATTAACCCTGACAATTAAGAAGTCAACTATATGGTCGCAGATGTGCCTGCCATTGACATCCAATGAATATCTTTTCTGGGATATAAAGCCCTTGATTTCTTTTTTTTGCACCATTGATAACAAGATGTTACATACACTTGCTTCAAGTCTTGATTGATGCCAATGTTTTAGAAGGCATTTTGAACTTATATTGTTATATTTTAGTTTTTTATTTCCAAAGAGTTTTTTAAGTTCCTCTTTTGTAATCATTTACTTATATTTTTACAGGCTGACAGAGGTAGAGGCAAGGTCATTACTTTTTATCCTCCACATTTCTTCACCTTTCGTATTAGACCGCCCTTTTTATATCGGCAACTCATAGGGTCTAATTTTGGACGAGAGAACGCCTTGACGCATTACTGCGTGCCAGCCCTTTTTGCAAATTTCTCTGGGTTTTCGTTTACTTCTATTTCAAACCCGTTAATTTTTTCTTGAAACTTTGTCTTTGAAAGCAAATCTGAATCTGGAATATATGATAAAAATCTTTTAAGCCAAAAAAGATTGGCAGAATTTAAATTTCTAATTGTGTTAATATTATCAAGATACTCTCTAATATGAAACTGCTGCCAAAATCCTTCTGAGATTTTATAGCTTGGATTTTGTGATTTTTTTCTATAATACTCATCAAGTTCAAAAGGCCTTGTAGGTAATGGATGAACCCTATAATCATCAAGACTTTCAAGGGCCCATAAGGCACATTGATAATCAAACTCCTGCATCGTAATTTTTTTATTCTGTAAATCAAAAATTAGATTTTTAAATTTTTGGGGAAGACGTGGGTCTATAATTTTTTGAATAGTTTCTGTAATCATTTGGCCTCCCATTTTGATAAAAGGTCTGTTTTTTTATCTAAATACTTACCTTCCAATACTTTAATATAATTTGTATCATTTATTATTAGCCAATCAAAACTAACCCTCCATCCTGTTTTATTTTCACCTAATAGAAATTTTGACTGTGGAATTAAATCAATTACCTTATCAAAATTTTCCCTAAAGTGTTGTGATTCAAAGCGTTTCTTCAAATGTTTACGCCTTGTTTCGCTTATTTTTTCTATCTTTGATAATGTTGGAAACTTATTTACTAGCTTGTTCCAAGTTTCGTAGACTTTGTTTTCAAAGTCTACATAAGATATAGCTAGGTTAGCTAGGTTAGCTAGGTTAGCTAGGTTAGCTAGGTGGGGCGTCTTTAGGGCGTCTTTAGGCGGTCTATATATAGATTTGATGTATTCTAGTTTATCTGGATTTGAAGTTTTATATTTAGAAGTAAGGTATCTTCCAGCATAATCCCACCAATCGTGAATTACTCTCTTTCCTTCCTTTTTATCTATTTCATCTATCCACCCATCACCATTATTTAACAAAGCATTATAAAATTTATCGACATCTCCTTTATAACAAGCATAATCGGCTATATCTTCTTTAGACCATTTTGTTATATCTCCGCTTTCTGATTGTTCCATAACATTTGTCCATAAAGAAACTAAATGACCAATTGCAATAAAAGGTTCTATCTGTAATGCTCGTGCTAAATTTTTAGTCTTTCTATGTCTTAGCAAATTAGTATGAACTTCTATCCACATTGTTTTTCCTCTTTGATAATTTAGAAGGGCTATTATTCCCTTTATGATAAATTTTTCTATGACAACTTCTGCATAAAAGAAGCAAATTAGTTTCTTTGTCTTTGCCACCAATACAATAAGGAATTTTATGATGAATCTCCATTGGGATACGTTTACCATTTTCAAAAGTAAAAGCTAAATGCACTTGGCCTTTTTGCCTTTTTAATTGTGTAGAACCTAACTCAATAATTCCTTGCTTTTTACATTCATAACAAATACCCTTAAATTTAAGGACTATATTATTTTTTAAATCCATATTAACGCCGCTATTAACCCTTGTTTTAGAATGACTTTCTATCCACGCCATTTAAAATAACTCCTTTTATATCATACAAAACTTAACTGCACTTCCTTTTCTATTTTTTTGAGCTGATACCAATACTTCTGTCTATTTATCTTATCGTGCCAGCCCACAATTGTATATCCTTGAGGTGCTAATTTTTGTTTCAGCTCAAATATTCGGACAGGATATTGAAGCATTCCAGTTCTCTCGTGAATTTCAAAGTTAGATACGGGTCTACCTGCTTGAAGCATATTTAATAAAGTTTGTGTCTGGGACATTATTTTAGATGATTAACTTTCTTCTGATTTTTAAGCAAGTTGATTTTGCATATCTATCTGATTAAGAGAGGCAACAATGGGCATTATCCCTCCTTATGTTTCTGCAAGCCTTTAGCTATTTTTTATCATCCCTATAAATTTTTTTAATTTAGCTTTAGTTAATTTGCGTTTTTTAGACTTTTTCAATTTCTTTTGCCAAATAAGTTAAATTCCCCTGATATTCGTAGATAGAAATATCTTTAAATATCAAGGTGTCTCCTTCCCTGATTCCTTCGTGGGTTTTGCCCCACTTAGAAATAATTATTTGATCAGATCCTTCTAATGATTTTAGAAAATAATCTGTTATATCCCTATTATTTTTATTTTTTCTTTCTCGTGTATCTGTAACCTTGCCTATTACATTGAAATTTGTTCCTGCCCTTTTTTGTAAGGCTTGAGAGACAGTTAAGGCTATTTGTGGTTTCCCTTTTGGTGCTGGTTTTGATTGTGGAATTTCTTTAGAAGTGGCTTCTACGTTTTCAGGTGTAATATCTACTATCTCTTCTGCGGGTGTGGGTCTATATCCTGCCAATACAGCTACCCAAGCCAAATTGTTTCTTAAGGCCTTGGCACCTGCTCTTGTCTGAGCCATAGAGGCAAGCTGAAAAAGTGGTTTATTTTGCCAGTTTTTTTCATCTTTCATACAATAGGCCTCGGCCCCACCTATTTCTATGCCTTGCCTATTAAATAGATGAGCCTTTGCCTTAAAACCAAGCGTTCCATTTATTGTAACTAACTCTATTTCGTCCGTCTTCACAAATCTGCCATAAAACTCACCTAGAGTCTGCCAATCTTCAAATTCAAGATACTGTTCGTTATTGATCAAAACCTTTTTAGGCTTTGATTTTAAAATCCTATCAAGTGATTGTGAAGCCTTTTGAGCTTCATTCAAAACTAATTCTGGGTCTATAAGTTCCTTTAAAGGCGCTTCAAATTCTTTTTTGATCAATTCTTTTTTTGTTCCCATTTTTAAACCCCCCATATTTTGTTGCTGTTTAAAAATCTAACTGCACAATAAGGACATAATCCCTGCCAAGTCTCCCAGCCCTCTTTAGTTGAATGACACATAATAAAGTAAGGTTGATGACAACCAGGGCAATAGTCTTTTTCTGTTAGGCCAGGCTCTTTTTTATCTATTTCTTCCTCTCTAATATCGTGAGCCTTTGCCCATTCTTCCCGCTGGGTTCTTTGAATATCAACCCAGCGGTCAATCTCTGTTTTATACAAATTCTTTTCAGTTCTCATCTAAATCACCTCCTAAATTTTCAACTAAATAATCGCCCAAATATTTTCTTTTATAGAAAGGACAAAATCTCTGCTCCTCCTCGTAATAAGGACAGAAGTTTTGTTTTTTCCAGAAAGGGCAATCTTCATTTAGGTGATACATATCTCCAAATGGCGCATCATAAATGATTTTGATATTTTTACACATTTATCTCCCTATAAAAATTCTTGCCATAATTATCAATAATATCCCTTGGCAATTCAGCAAAAGGAGTTTGTTCAACTTTTTCCATTTATAGTTCCTCCAACATTCTTTCTGTCTTTTTTAAAAAGTTATTGCTATTAAAGTTTTTCCATTGATGTATTCTTTCTGCTCTCGGTATAGCCCATCTCTCTTTCCAGAAATCTACAAGATTATTGAAAGGACGGTCAACCCAGATAGGTTTTTTACCTTTCTGAATAACTTCTCTTAGATTTTTGACGAGAGGAAATAAATAAAATTCTCTTTTTATCCCATGATACTCATATTTTGATAACCCTAAATATTTTAGACCAAGACTTATTAATTTTAGTTTTCTTGAAGGGCCGTGACCATGACCCCTTGCTACATCAACTCCCATGTCTTTCAAAAAGTCAAGAAGTTCCTCATATAAATCTTCTAGGATATGAAATGTGCCTGAACCTTGCGTATAACCTAAACATTCTGCTACAACTTCGCCATTATACTTTAACCGATTATATAAACTGCTTTTACCAAATGCACTTGTGGTTGTAATAAATAAGAGTTCAGCTTTTAATTTTCTTTCCTTGATGATTGATATGTAATTTTTGTATTTTCTCCTATAAGCTTCTCTTATCTCATTGCAGGACAGAGTAAGAGCAACCATTTTCCCTCCCAATAATTCAT
>JBBIQZ010000051.1:0-4845 GCA_037442065.1 bacterium
ACTCTGCCATTTTCCAAACGCGATAAACATGCCACCAATCATGCCCAGAGCCATCGTATTTTAGACTTTTCTTAACCTCTTCTTTAACGGTCTTGATTATTTTTTTTCTATTCATTAGACAAGCTAAATAAATAAATGTCTTCTTGCAACACATAAACATGCATAAAAATCTTAGATTCGACAAAAAATAAATTATCAAAAACCGACCAGTTAAGCAATATCAATATTGGACATAAATTAGAACATTTCTTTGTAAATAAATATATCTTGTATCTAAATATAACGTATCAGGATAAGCCTAGTCCAAGAAAATATACCGTATTCTCTCAAGGGAGCGGGTAACGGGAATCGAACCCGTATCTTCTGCTTGGAAGGCAGATATAATAGCCCTTATACGATACCCGCTCTCTGTAGAGAACAACAAACATTTATACATAAAAACAATACTAATGATTCAAAAAGTTGTAAAGGAACGAATAAAACTATTTTCTTCTTTTTAATAATATTCTTATGCCAATTAATTCCAAACCGACAAAGAATAACCATGATCCTGGCGTGAAAGGTGTAACCAGGGCCAATAATCCTAAAATGATAAAAATAATCCCAAGAATACTTTTAAATCTATTGTTTTTTAGCGTGTAACTGATCTTGCGTAAATTCATACAGTTTAATTTGGTCGGGGAGACAGGATTTCCGCCCAAGGCCTGCCTATCGGCAAGACAGGCGGATAAACTTCTCATCCTGTTTCTATTAATTTGGTCGGAGTGGTGGGATTCGAACCCACGACCCCCGGCTCCCAAAGCCGGTGCGCTAGCCAGCTACGCCACACTCCGATTTTAAAAAGGCCCTAAGGCCTTTCTAAAAAAACAATAAATACAAATTTATCTTACGGCCTTTTTAAAGCCAACTGAGAACCTAAACCGCGGAACTCTCATTGGAGGAATTTTTATTAATTTACCAGTTATAGGATGGTTAGCTTTTTTTTCCCTCACATTTTTTGTATCAAAGACCCCAAGCGGAGACACTATTACCCTTCTCCCTCGCCTTAAATAATCAACCACAACTTCGTTTAAAACTTTAATTACATTATCAACGGCCTGCTTTGACAAATTGGTTTTGCCGGATAATGTGTCTAATAATTCTTCTTTAGTGATTGCTTCTTTTGTTGTCATATATCCTCCTTTAAAAAATTATATCCCAACTAAATAACTTTTTCAATTTTTTCTAAGGTTTTGGCTTTTCCTTTACCGTCTAATTCTATAATAAAGGCATTAAAATAAGATGGTCCATATGGTGCGGCCTCATATTTAGCTGGCATTTGTTTTAAAACTCTTTCGTAAGAGATTTCTTTTTTTAAACCAATAATAGAATCAATCGGTCCAATCATTCCGATATCCGTTACATAAAAAGTGCCTTTTTTTAGTATTGTAAAGTCTGTTGTAGGAACATGGGTATGAGTTCCAAAGATAATACTAACCCGACCGTCTAGATAATCGCCCAGTAAAACCTTTTCGGCTGTGGCTTCGGCATGAATGTCAACAATTACAATATCGGTTTTTTCTTTTTTTAGAATCTCGTCTATCTTCCTAAATGGATCGTCAAACGAGGCCTTAATAAATGCCCGGCCCATCAAATTAACGATTAAAATCTTTCGACCTAAGGCCTGGACAATTTTATATTCTTTACCCGGAACACCTGGCGGATAATTCGCCGGCCTTAAAACCGGAAAAGTAGGATCTTCTAATAAAGGGAAAATCTCTTTATTAGCTAAAACATGATTGCCGGTAGTAAAAAAATCAATTCCCGCTTTATTCATTTCTTCTACCTTTTCTTTGGTTAAACCTTTTCCACCGGCTAAATGTTCGCCGTTGGCAATTACAAAATCAGGTTTATGCTTTTCTAAAATTGCCGGCAAAACCTCTTTTACTTTTGTTCTTCCCGGCCTGCCAATTATTTCTCCTAAAATTAATATTTTCATCGTTTTAAGTTTACTACAATTTAGAAAACGATTTAATACTTTCTTTATACAAACTAGATAACAGAAAACCCCAGTAGTATAAACCTTCGGTTTAACTACGGGGCAGGCAGATAACATCTAACATAATTTTTACCAAGCATTGAACAAAAAATTTTGTTGCATTTAGTTTTTTCATGCAAACATTTATTTCCGACCCTTGCAAAAAAAGCGCCCGAAAAACTAATGAAAATTGGAGCGGTATCCGTTAAGATAGTGAGAACCTGTTTAACCCGAGCGAACATCGTGTGAACTGATAGGAGCGAGGGCGCGCCCCGAAGGGGTCGTTCAGGTTCGAAAGCTCAAATTGAATTAGTTTTTAGCTTTTTCTGCATCAGTCGGTGGCTTTTGGTACTTTTGGCCAGACAAAAGTACAGAAAAAATTTATTTCGCGAAATCAACCGCTCTAACTTCTCTTATGACATTAACTTTAATTTGTCCGGGGTATTTTAGCTCTTCCTCAATCCTTTTAGCTATTTTATGAGCTAATTTTTCCGACTCTAAATCATCAATTTCTTGGGGTTTCACAATAACTCTAATTTCCCGCCCGGCTTGAATAGCATAAGTTTTTTCTACTCCAGGAAAATCGTTGGCAATATTTTCCAATTCCTTAAGTCGCTTTACGTAAGATTCTAAAGATTCTCTTCTTGCTCCGGGGCGAGCCGAAGAAATAGCATCGGCAACTTGAACAATTATCGCTTCAACGGTTTTGGGCGGTGGGTCTTCGTGATGGGCTTCTATGGCATGAATCACTTCTTCAGACATTCCAAATTTTTTGGCAATCTGTTTAGAAATTACCGCATGACTACCCTGAACTTCATGGTCTAAAGCTTTACCAATATCATGCAAGAGACCGGCTTTTTTACAAATATTAACATCAGCGCCGAGTTCGGCAGCCAAGATTCCTGCTAAATGAGAAACTTCTATCGAATGCTTTAGAACGTTTTGGCCATAGCTGGTTCTAAATCTTAAACGGCCTAAAATTTTAACCAAATCAGAGGGCAAGCCCGCCAAACCAACTTCGTAAACCGCCTGTTCGCCGGCTTCTTTCATCATTTGACCCACTTCATTTTTTGCTTTTTCGATTGATTCTTCTATTTTAGTCGGATGGATACGGCCATCGGCAATTAATTTTTCTAAAGCCAGCTTGGCAACCTGTCGACGTACCGGGTCAAAACCCGAAATAACAACTGCCTCGGGGGTATCGTCTACAATAATATCGCAACCGGTGGCATCCTCAAAAGAACGAATATTTCTTCCCTCACGGCCAATAATTCTTCCTTTCATTTCATCATTAGGCAGAGTAACAGTAGTTACTGTGGATTCGGCCGTATGATCAACTGCGCACCGCTGAATTGCCAATGCAACAATTTCTCTGGCCTTTTTATCCGCTTCTTCTTTAGCTTGCTCTTCAGTCATTTTAATCTTCTTTACCAAATCATCTTTAAATTCCTTTTCAGTAAGGTCTAGGAGGATTTTTTTAGCTTCTTCTTTTGGCAATTTTGCAATCTTTTCTAATTTTTCTTCTTGTTTTTTTCTTAACTCTCCCAGCTCCTTTTTAGTTACATCAATTGCTTTTTCTTGATCTAAAAGTTCAACTCTTTTCTTGTCTAAGTCTTCTATTTTTTGATCAATCAATTCTTCCCTTTTTGCCAATCTTTTTTCTATTTGGGCAATTTGATCCCGTCTTTCTTTTTCCTCATTTTTTGCCTGTTCCTTGAATTTTAAAGCTTCATCTTTTGATTCCAAGACAATCTCTTTAGCTTTAGCCTTGGCATCTTCTACCAGTTTTCTTGCTTGAGCTTCGGCAGTTTCGGTTTCTTTCTGTGCCTGTAATTTTCTAAAAAAATATCCAACTACCAGGGATAAAGGCACACCAATCCCCAGCGCAATCCATAAAGTTTCCATGTCTTTCTCGCTTTCTAAAGGAAGCTTAGCTTCCTAAAAAGAGAAGATCAAAGCATAAAAAATCTACTGATTTTACGTTCAATCAGATTTAAATTTTCCGTTTTTTCTCAATTCTTTTATAAGTTTGTTTAAAAAAATAGGATATTTTCATTCTCGGAGTTTCCGCCTTATTTATCAATTTCTGTGCACAGCCTTGATCTTCTAAAAATTAAAAATTTCAAATATGCACAATTTGAAATTACCAGATTTTAGAAAAATTGTCAAACGCCCTTTTCCCACTTTTGTGCCGGCAAGAAGATAAAAGATCTACTTTTTTCGGGGCACGATCAAATATCTTTTATAGTCCTTATCTAAATCTATGTGGTCGTCGGCTTCTTCAACAAGTTTTCCGGAGGTGCTCCGTCCAAAAGAAATAACTTCGGCTCTACAGCCTGCGGCTTTAACATGCTCTAGTAATAATTGAAAGTCGCCATCGCCGGAAACTAAAACAATAACATCTAACTTGGGAGCCATTTTTATAATATCAACGGCAATTCCCACGTCCCAATCAGCTTTTTTGGCTCCGCCAATAAAAGTTTGGAGTTCTTTAAGTTTAACTTCAATTCCGGCTTTCCTTAAAGCATCAAAAAAGGCTTCCTCTTCGGAAAGTTGAGCCCTTACTGCATAAGCAATGGCTCTAATTAATTTTCTCTTTAAAACTGCGGTTTTCAAAATTTCAGAAAAGTTAACCCGGGACTGATATAATGCCTTGGCCGAGTGATACATATTTCCGACATCTATAAAAACGCCTACTCTTTGATCTGGATTTTTCATAATTGGTTTTTTCTTACTTTAAATAAATTATATCATTTATTGAATAGCAAGTCATTACTATTTAAGCGAGTAAATATTCAAAAGTCCTTGAAAGATATTCCATATTCCCT
>JBBIQZ010000052.1:0-4827 GCA_037442065.1 bacterium
TAAAACTCAAAGGAATAGACGGGGACTCACACAAGCGGTGGACCATGTGGCTCAATTCGACGACAAACGAGGAACCTTACCAGGGCTCGACATCCCGATAAAATTCCGCTGAAAAGCGGAACTACCCACAAGGATATCGGGACAGGTGCTGCATGGTTGTCGTCAGCTCGTGCCGTGAGATGTACCGTTAATTCGGGTAACGAGCGCAACCCTCATCCCGCGTTTTATATGTCGCGGGAAACTGCCTCGGATAACGGGGAGGAAGGCGAGGATGACGCCAAATCAGCATGGCCCTTTGATGCCCTGGGCTGCACACGTGGTACAATGGGGCTGACAATGGGTTTGCAAGGCGGTAACGCGGAGCTAATCCCATCAAACGGCCTCTCAGTTCGGATCGAGGTCTGCAACCTGACCTCGTGAAGCCGGAATCGCTAGTAATCGCCAATCAGCTATGTGGCGATGAATATGTACCTGAGTCTTGTACTCACCAGTTAAAACGCGCGTGGCAGCTTTTCTTACCAGAAGGTGAAAATCCTTTCCTCCACTCAAAGGGTAAGTGGAGCGTAGCTCAAGAGCAGTCCTAGGGGCGCGAGTTTCTAGGATGGAGGGCTCGATATGCAATCTGTAGCCTAATCAATAAAAGAGGTTCCCGATCCACAAGAAGAAAAAAGGGCGGTGAGGTGGAGAAGGGAATTCTGAACCTCGATTAGGATGTAGAATAAGGTAAGAAAGGTGACCCACGGAGATCTTTAAAGAGAAAAATGAGATTGAGACTCTTTAAAGAAGTCAGCTGGGCTATAGTATCTTTTGCGGAAGAGTGATAGAATATAAAAATGAAAAACGGAAAGAAGAGTTGTAGCAAAAGAAAAGAGCCCATCCCAGTTTGGAGAAGGAATGCATAAATTTAAAACAAAAACTGGGGCTCGCCCGGTGCGGGAAATCCGCTCGCCGGGTGGGGAAGTCACTTACTAATCTCGGTAACACCTTGCCCGTCAAGTCAAGCGAGCTGGGAACAGCCGAAGGGGTCTGTTTTTAACGGATCACCAAGCTGGGCTCAGTGAGAAGGGCTAAGTCGTCTTAGTTGAAAACTGTTGCGACCTATTACCGCAAGGTAATAGAAAAATCCAACTGTATCGGTGGAGTCTTCCTCTTAATTTTGCTATAATTAGGGAATGAAGATAATACCGAGGGAAGTCGCGAAAAGAAAAACACTAACTTGGTCTCGGGAGATAAGAAATCTACAAAAAAGGAAGAATAATCCTTCCCGAGTTTAATTATAAACTTTCTTTTCGTTGACCCCGTAGAGACTACACGTTGGCCCGAGCCCAAAACTTATTAGGGGCTCGATGAAGATATAGTCCATGCCTATTGAAAGATAGGGAATAACATGAACAAGGCATCCCTAGGGGAACCTGGGGATGGATCATTCAATCTAATTTTTTTTGTGTCGATAATAGTTGAAACGTGAGAATTCTCGTTTTAACTATTGGAGCTTGAACCTATCTCCTGATTAGGTTTCGGGGCAACTCTAAAAAACTAAAAACAACAAAAAAGTTCCGCTTATAGCGGAACTTTTTTGTTGTGAGTTAATAAAGATTTGAAAAAGTTTAATAAAAATATTATAATTATTAAAACTAAAAAAATTATTTATGCAATATACAAAACGCATTTTAGTAACTGGCGCCAGCGGATTTGTGGGGAGGAACCTTCTCCAGTATCTTGGCAAAAAAGGAAAAATTGGCGTAAGAGTATTTGTCCATAAAAAAGATGTGGATATGAAGCCGCCGGTAATAGAAAAAGTCCAGGGTGATATCAGGTATTATAATTCTCTTGAAAAAGCATTTTTAGGCGAACCCCTTGATGCGGTTGTGCATTTGGCGGCGGTCATCAAATCGCCAAAACAAGGAGATTTCGACGAGGTTAATGTTGAAGGAACAAAAAATCTTGTTCGTCTCGCAGAAATTTACGAAGTTAAAAAATTTATTTTTCCCAGTTCAGACTTCATTCTTTATGAAGATGTTGCGCCTAACCCCTACGGTATAAGTAAAAGGAAATGCGAAGAAATTATTACTGCTTCTAACCTTGACTTTACCATTTTTCGTCCAACTCCAATTTTTGGCTCTGGCGATACAAAAAATTTCGCTAGTTTAACTTCTCTTATCAAAAAATATCCAATAGTTCCGGCTGTTCACTGTCTTATGGAACCTGTCTATGTTGGCGATGTTGCTAAAATGATTGTTGCAGCTCTTGAAAATCCCTTGGCTAGCCGACAAATCTATTATCTGCCCGGCGGCGCAAAATACTCCTTTCCTGATATTTTAAGTATTATTGCTAAACATCTTAGATTGAAACGTCTTATTATTCCTCTTCCTCCCCAAATTTTTTTATTAGCGCTTAAAATATACGAGAACCTTTTCCATAATCCTCTACTTGAATCTTATCAGGTTAAAAAATGGCTCAAAACTCAACCCCTTGAGGTATTAAAGACGAAAAAAGATTTAGGTTATAATCCTATTGCTTTTGAAGAAGGAGTGCGTTTTATAGATTTATAGTAGATGGCTAAAGATTGGAAAATTTAAATAAGTTATGCAAAAGATGAATATTATAAAGATTCTCTTAACAAATCTTTTTTTATTTCTAACAAAACACAAAATTCCTCTCCTTTTTTTTATTTCAACATTTATTATTTACTATTTAACAAGTAGCGGCCCTACTCCTTATAATTATTTTGTTCATTTAGCAAACGCATTTTTACAAGGGCGTCTTTATTTAATCAACAACCCCCCTTGGCTTAATGAACTAATCCCAATGAATGGAAAATATTATGTGATATACCCTCCAATGCCAGCCTTATTAGTTCTTCCAATAGTCGTTTTAAAAGGCTTGGCTACCAACCAGACGCTTATAAGTATTTTCGTAGGAGGCCTAAACGCTGTTCTGGTGTACTTATTGGCTAAAAGATTGTTTTCTGACAGTGATAACAATAGAAAAAACGTATTATCCCTCTGGATTGCTACTCTATTTATTTTTGGTACTATCCATTGGTTTCTTGCGTCTGTTGGTTCGGTTTGGTATTTTGCTCATATAGCTGCTACTTTTTTTCTTCTTTTAGCATTTAACGAAACTTTTGGTAAGATGAGGTTTTGGCTGATTGGACTTCTTCTTGGAGCAGCCTACTGGTCGCGCCTGCCCGTTATTCTTTCCCTGCCATTTTTTTTGATAATGATTTACCGACGGTTAAAAACAAAGGGAGAAAAATTGTCTCTCAAAAATAGCTATTTTCAATTTTTTCTAGGTCTTGGTTTTTTTGTAGGCCTTAACTTTATTTATAATTATCTTCGTTTTGGGACTATTTTTGATGTAGCTTATTATCTACAAGCTAATATATTAAATGAACCATGGTACAGTAAGGGATATTTTAACTTAGCTTATATTCCAAATCATCTTAAAATTCTCTTATTAAAACTTCCAACATTCCTTCCAACCTTTCCTTATATTCAACCATCGTGGGCTGGAATGGCGATATGGCTGACTACCCCAGCTTTTATTTTTGCTTTAATTTCTACTCTAAAACATTTCAAAGATGAAATTACAATAGCCTGTTGGTCCGCTATTATACCCATTGCTATTTTAGTGATGAGTCATGGAGGTACCGGCTTTTCCCAGTTTGGGTACCGTTATGCTATGGATTTTTATCCATTTTTACTCATTCTAACGGCGAAAGGAATAAGCTTAAACGGATTAACATTAAGATGGTATCATAAGTTTCTTATAGGTATAAGTGTTTTAATAAATTTATGGGGTGTATTATGGATAAATAAATTTGGTTGGGTAGGGTGGTAATGAGAATTAGAGATATTATTTAAATAATTTTTAAAAAATAAATGCGTTATTTTTTGATTATATACTACTTTTCCTTGGATTTGTCTTTACTTTATTCTTGCCGGGGTACCTTTTTATTGAGACCTTTTTTTCAAAAATACCCAAACTTTATAAAATTCTTCTATATTTTCTTTTGAGTATTTTAATCTCAACTTACCTGATTTATTTTGTTAGTCTTTGGTTAGGTTTTTCAAAATTTTCAATCCTTATTTCTTTTGGTTTAATTACAATTTGGTTTATTATTTACTTTATTAAGAATAAACGTATAGAAATAAATTTTCCGAAAGAACATAGAATCGGCTTAATTCTTAGCCTCTCGGTCTTCTTTATATATTTCATTGCCTTATATCCGGCTATTTTTCAAGAATATAAAGGTTATATTGTAATGGCGGGTTCCAATTGGCAAGATACGGCAATGCATCAAGGAATTATTGAAAGCATCTCTCAGGGAAATTTCCCTCCTCAGGCTCCTCATTATGCTGGAGTTCCTTTGAAATATTATTATTTTGTTGATTTTCATACCGCTATAATAAGTACTCTTTATGGAAGATTTTTTCCCAGAATCTTGGTATATGACAATCCATTTTTCGCTGCTATTTTTATTTTCTCTTTATATATTCTTGCATACGAACTGACAAAAAAAAGGGTGGTCGCTTTATGTTCAGCTTTTACTGGAACATTTTTTAGCAGTTATCTCTTCGTTCATTTTTTTTAGCGATATTTTAAAGAATAAGGGAAATCTACCCTTACTAAAAAACATAGTTACGCTTTTAACTAATAAAAGTTATTCAATGGAATACGAACAACTTTTTCAAGTATCAAATATGGCAGATTATTTTCTACAGAATAGACCAATGATGATCGGCCTCTCCATTGTTGTTTTAGTTCTTCTTTTGACAATTTATGCTTATAAGAAGAAAGATATAAAAATAATTCTTTTAGTAG
>JBBIQZ010000053.1:0-4724 GCA_037442065.1 bacterium
ACAAAAAATACTAATATTTTGTCAAGTGAATTTAAAAAGTTGATATGTTATTTTGTTGTATCGGAAATTGAAAATTTCCGATACAAGCCCACTCTAATTTGAACAGAGACATGGTTTGAAGTGACGCGCTATTCCTTTGAATCCTTTTAATTAGTGAACATTAAATTTTATCTAAGGATTGCTTTAAATCCTCTATTATATCTTTAATATCTTCTAGCCCAACCGACATTCTAACAAGAGAGTCGGTAATTCCAATTTTTTCTCTGTCTTCTTTTGGTATAGACGCATGAGTCATTAAAGCCGGGTGTTCTATCAAAGATTCCACTCCACCCAGACTTTCTGCTAAAGCAGCTATTTTAACATTCTCTAAAAAGGCTTTGGTAGATTTTAGGTTCCCTTTAATTTCAAAGGAAAGCATTCCGCCAAAACCGGTCATTTGTCTTTTCGCTAACTCATACTGCGGATGGGTTTTTAATCCCGGGTAATTTACCTTCTTAATTTTAGGATGAGATTCTAAAAATTCTGCGACTCTTTGGGCATTCTCATTGTGTTTTTCCATTCTAACCGCTAAAGTTTTTATCCCTCTTAAAACCAAAAAGGAATCAAATGGCGAGAGTATAGCTCCAACAGCATTTTGATTAAATTTTAACTTCTTATATATTTCCTCATTAGAGGTCATTATTGCCCCACCAACGGTATCGCTGTGTCCTCCAAGATATTTGGTAGTGCTATGAACCACGATATCTGCACCCAAATTCAATGGTTTTTGAAAATAAGGGCTCATAAAAGTATTATCCACAACAACCAGGATATTTTTACCTTTTACTGTTTCTGATTCTGATATTGTTTTTATGTCGCACAACTTCATTAAGGGATTTGTTGGACTTTCAAGCCAAATCATTTTAGTGTTATGTTTTATGGCTCTTTTTATGTTTTTAGGATCTCTTACATCTACATAAGAAAATTCTACTTTAAAATTCTCGTTAAAAACCTTATTAAATAGTCTTCTAGTGCCACCGTATAAATCATCAAAGGCAATTACATGATCACCGGTCTTGAGCAAGGTTAATACTATCGTCGTCTCAGCTGCTAGTCCGGAAGCAAAAGCCAAACCGAATTTTGCATCCTCTATTATAGCCAATTTCTTTTCTAACGCCTGACGGGTGGGATTTCCCGTTCTAGAATACTCATAACCTCCAGTGGGTTTATCTACTTCTTTTCTAGCAAAGGTAGAGGAAAGATGAATAGGAATAACAACATCGCCGCTTCCGCCTTCTTTGAAATTGGGCTCCTCACCTATATGGATTGCTTTTGTCGCAAATTTTATTGTATTTTTTTTCATGTTCCTTCTTGCCAATTTTCTAAATACTTTTTTTGTTCTTTAGTTAATTTGTCTATTTGAATTTCCATTGTCCGCAGTTTTAATCCGGCAATTTTTTTATCAATTTTCTCCGGAACTTTATAAACCCCGGGGGTTAAATTTTGACCTTCTTTTCGCAACCATTCAGCAACCAAAGCTTGGATTGAAAAGCTCATATCCATAACTTCTGCCGGATGGCCTTCGGCCGCAACTAAATTAACGAGGCGACCCTCAGCCAATAAATAAATTTTTTGACTATTTTTTAATTCATATTCTTCCACATTCTCTCTAATTTTTCTTTTCCCTCTACTTATTTTTTCTAAATCATTGAGATTGATTTCCACATTAAAGTGCCCGGCGTTGGCTAAAATGGAACCAGATTTCATTTTTAGAAAATGTTCTTTGTAAATTACATTTTTATTTCCGGTAGCGGTTACAAAAATATCGCCAATTTTGCAGGCTTGTCGCATTGGCATTACTAAAAAGCCATCCATCACTGCTTCCAACGCTTTTAATGGATTTATTTCACAAACTATTACTTTAGCTCCCATGCCTCTAGCTCGCAAAGCGATGCCCCGACCACACCAACCATAACCTGCTATTACAAAATTTTTTCCAGCCAATAATACTGAAGTTGCTCTCAATATACCATCAATTGTTGATTGTCCGGTTCCATATCGATTATCAAATAAATATTTAGAAAAGGCATCGTTTACGGCAACAATTGGATATTTTAAAGCCTTTTCTTTTTCCATTGCCCGCAATCTTGTTACTCCAGTTGTGGTTTCTTCGGTTCCAGCGATAATGTTTTTAATAAGCTCTTGCCTTTTAGAGTGAATGCTGTTTACTAAATCTCCGCCATCGTCCATGGTTATATTTGGCTGCCTATCCAAAACTTTATTTAAGCACCAATAATATTCTTTATTATTTTGGTCTCGCCAGGCAAAAACCGAAATCCTTTCTTTGGCTAAAGCTGCTGCTACATCATTTTGGGTGGAGAGAGGATTTGAACTACAAAGAGCAATTTCGGCGCCGCCGGCTTTTAATGTTCTAATCAAAACTGCTGTTTCTTTTGTAATATGAAGGCAGCAGCCTATCTTAAAATTTTTTAATGGCTTTTCTTTGGAGAATTCCCGTTTTATATGCATCAAAACCGGCATATGTTGTTCTGCCCATTCAATTTTTAATTTTCCTTGATTTGCCAAGTTAATATCTTTAATTTTAAATTGTTTTGAAGAATGTTTTTTCATTTTACCTCTTTTTTACTTTCAATAAAACCATGTTTTGCCATCCACTCATCGTTAAAAGTAGTGTCTAAATAATTTCTACCCGTGTCCGGCAATAAGGCAACGACCAAATCATTTTCTTTCAAATTCTGGGCTATTTTCAATGCCGCCCAAACAACGGCTCCGGAAGAAGGACCGACAAACAATCCTTCTTCTTTAGCCAGTCGTCTCGTCATTAATTGAGCGTCTCTATCAATAATGGTAATGATTTCGTCTATTAGTTTTAAGTCAACGGCTCCGGGGATAAATGGTTCGCCGATTCCTTCCAAGTTAAAACTATGAATTTTTTCTTCTGTGTTATAAAATCTATGATGATAAATTGAACCTTCTGGGTCAACCCCGATTATTTTAACATTTGGCTTTTTCTCTTTTAAATATCGGGCAACCCCGGTGATTGTGCCGCCAGTTCCCAAACCGGCCACAAAATAAGTTATTTTTCCATCCGTGTCTTGCCAGATTTCGGGGCCGGTGGTTTGATAATGAGTTTCGGGATTTGTTTGATTGAAATATTGATTAGGGCAAAAAGAATTTGGTGTTTTTTTAACCAGTTCTTGAGCAATTTTAGGGTCTGGCGAAATGGAGGGAGGCGTTCTTATTACCTTTGCCCCCAAAGCGCGCAAAAAGTTTTCTTTTTCTTTACTCCTTCCCTCGGGCATCAAAAAAATCATTTTATAACCTTTAATGACAGCCGCAATAGCAAGACCAATTCCAGTGTTTCCGGAAGTCGGTTCAATAATAGTTCCGCCGGGTTTCAATAATCCTTTTCTTTCCGCCTCTTCAAGCATTGTAATACCAATCCGATCTTTGACGCTCCCGCCTGGATTAAAGTATTCTACTTTAGCCAAAATAATTGCTTTAATCCCTTCAGCTATTTTATTTAACTTGACCAAAGGCGTATTGCCAATTGTTTCTAAAATGTCTTTATAATACATCTTTTTTAATTTTTAATTTTTATTTTTTATTTTTTATTTTTTTGAGGCCATGGCCGGAATTGCACCGGCGTAAACGGTTTTGCAGACCGCTGCGTAACTTCTTCGCTACGTGGCCGCATATTGGCGAAAGCGACCGGGCAGACCGCTGCCTTGCTGCTTGGCTGCCAAGCCATATTTCTTTTTTATTATTTCTTTTTGCTGCCGGCTGTTATTATTCTAACAAAAAACCTCTTTTGGAAAAGAGGCAAATTATTTTTTATATTTTATTTTTTATTTTAAAGTAAACCAGCCTCTTTTCCAGAAGAGATTTCACAACAAGCACAACAACAAATTTTTTGGCTGATTTGGTATTTCATATTTCTATTGTAATTATACTCTTTCAAAAAACCTTGTCAAGGGTTTGCATAAAGATTAAATTTTCAAACTAATCTTCAAATTCTTCTTTTGGTTTTTTGGTTTGTTTGATGATATAAGAAATTACAAAAACTGTTATCTCTCGGTGATGAGGAATCCAAGTGGTTAAAACTTCTCTTTCAGAAACAACTTTTTTAAAAGTAATGTGTTTCCTTGACCTTACTCTTTTAAATCCATTGTTCTCAAGAATTTTAATTACTTTATTTTGGGACAAAGGACGGAGTTTTAGCATATAAAAGTTTTTCTGAAATCCTCACCGGAATATAGGTTAAAGAGGAAATAACAAGTTTTCTCAAATCAAACTTAGGAACATCAGGATCAGAAAGATACTCTTCAATTAAATCCTTCATATTTTCTCTAACCTCATCTTCGTTTTTGCCTTGAGTCGCTATTCCTAAAAAAGGACATTCAGCAACAAACCATTTTTTTTCTCTGGCAATAATAACCGGAAAAGGAAATTGAATATTTAATTTTGTTTCCATAACTCTGCCATAATTTTACTCTTTCAAAAAAATCTTGTCAAGGGTTTGCACTCGCCTAGCGATAAAATGTTGAATTTACAACTAATTAACTGTCAATTATGTTCAGTGGCTTGAACACACTCGTTAGTTCTCTTGACACACTTCTTTTCTTATCTCTTGACAAGCCCCCTTGGTTGGATTATTATTGTATTGAAATATAAACCTTCCCCTAAGGGGTTTGTTAATAGAACATGAAGCAATTTCTAAAAAA
>JBBIQZ010000054.1:0-4719 GCA_037442065.1 bacterium
GAGGACGCCGCCTTCTCAAGGCGGAAATTACGAGTTCGAATCTCGTTGGCGGCACTCAAGAAGAAGCGTCCACAAAACGGTTGGTTTCAGTCAAAAATAGAGTGGTAGATTAATCCGCTCTTTTTTTGTCTGTTCTACCCCTGATTTTCCTTTAAGAAAACGAAATTTACCTTTACAGTCAGTAAACTTAGTAAATCTCCTTTTAAGAACATATCCGTTTAACCATAACCTTGCATATTCAATTGTTTGGAATGCTCTTAATGACTGAAGTCTGGATTCCAGGTGCCCGTTTAAACTCTCAATTAAGTTAGTTGTTAAGGGAGCTTGAGGAATTCCACGATAACCTAAAAGTTCTGACTTATATTTTTCAATATTAATTAAAACGTTTCTGGCAAGCAGATCATCTTTAAAATCACGATATAGTTTCCATAACCAATTATTGAAATTCTCATTTGACAATTTATTTGATGAGTTAAGAATTAATCTCCGATTAACAAAACAGGGATTAACAGAAAACGACCTGGAACAATCCTTGCAAAACAATCTTATGACTTGTTTTCGATATCCGTAACGGATAACTGATGAGGTGGTTAAACACCTTGGGCATTTATATTTTTTCATATGCCCCATCTATATATTCTTTATGCTATTATTACAAGTAGAAATTACAATTTTACCAACCGAGTAGTGGACGGTGCCCGGCACAGAAAGGGAAATTGAAGAAACGAGGAAGCAAAAAAGGTTAATCTAGAATAAACATACGTCTTAAAAATTAACTTACGACATGAGAAAGTGATTATTGGACATATTTGGATATTATTGATATATTTAGATATATTGCATTTATCAGGATGTTGCAATAGTATTCAATTATGTCGAATTATAATCAATTCGAGTTATTCTCCCTAAAAGAAACCGCTTCTCAACTTCATGTCTCTGTTTCAACTCTGCGACGTCTTATTAAAGATAATAAAATTAAGACTATTAAAGTGGAGGGGGGGATTAGAATTTCAAAAGAGGAAATTGCAAATTTCCTTTCTCCGTCTGAAGAAATTAGGAAAGAAAAAACTGACTATGAACCGGCCCGTAGAGTGGAGTACTATTCAAATCTTAAAAAGGATGTTAAAACGCATTATATCATCCCTGGTATAAATTCAATCGAGGCGGAAACATTAGAGACTATTATTTCAGAAAACGTTAGCAAAGAAGAAATAATAAATTTCCTAAAAGAGGAAAAATACGATAAACTCTTCATCTTTTAGAAGGTATTCTTGCAAAACACAAATTAGACATAAAGAAAAGCCTTATATTATTCTTCATTAAGGAGGCAATTAATAATCTGAATATAAAAAAAGAGATTTTGATTGATTTAGTAACCATAGATAAAGCCTTATTAATCCTGCCCCTACCTCCACATTTATTTTTCTATTTTTTTGAATTTTTAAATTATGGTCAAATTATTAACAGCGAAGATAGAATTCCTCCTCATCTAGAGCCCTATAAAGGACTAATAATCAATATTGATCAAATTGACCCAGTGATTTTGCACCAAAAGTTTTCTGAAACTAAAATACTACTTATTGACGCTCTAAAAACGAAAAATGGATACTTAATAAGAAGAAGTATTGTTAATTTAGTTATTCAATATCTTAAAACAATAGAAAAAATTTATATTTATAATATTCCTCATCTTCCTAAGGACCAAAAATTTGCTTTGGTTGAAAACAAAATATTAACAGATAAAGTTATTGATATTTAAAAATGCAGATTGCTACAATAGTTTTAATTCTTGTTATCCTCACAGGGTTTTTATTGATGACTTTCAGAATATTAGATCAAGAAATAGCCGTTCCATTAGTCGCTTTAATATCTATTATACTGGCTGGTCCAACAGAAGGTTATAAAAGCTTACATAACGGTTTTGCTGAATTTTCAAAAGTAGCACTATTATTTACTGCTGTTGCAATACCGGCTCATATGTTGGAATCCAGTGGTCTTTTTGGTCTTTTAGGATCAAAAATAGGTGAACTTGTTGGTCATTTGACTTTGAAATTTAAGATAAACACGGTTTTTTTGATATCATCCATTTCGATAACGGTCACTTATGTACTGGCCGCTTTGTTCCACAATACAACAAGCATTCTAGTTAATTCTTATATACCGAATAAACTCGAGTTTGCCACTCTCGTTTTTCGGCATAAACCCATCTAATCCACTTTTTCGCTCTAAACAAGCTGCAAACTGGAGTAAAATGGGTATATTATATACACCGTAGCCAAACAGTATAAAATTCCCGCAGCATTTATTTTGTCGGGAGCACTTGTTGCTTCAAATTTAGGCGGATTTAGTACTAGATGGGGTGATGCTCCAAATATCGTTGAATCTTCAGTTTGGGGATTAAAACACACTGATTTTTTTAAGGAAATTTTGCCAGTCAATATTTTGTTGGTGTTTATTCTAACTTTGGTTGTTTTTTTAATTACATACTTAAAATATGGAAGAAAATATCAGATTGGAAAAATTATACTGGCTCATTCAATGGTTAGATTTAAAACTGAAAGTCGATTTATGTCTATAGATATGAAATTAGTATTTTTTGGAATATTGTCTCTAGTAATAACTATAGTTGGGTCTATTATTTTTCCTACATATGAAGTTTCTCTTTCGGCCTTGGGTATTATTATTGCTATTATAGGAGCTCCGCAAAATAAAAGAAAACAAAGTCTTTACGCTTTAGGAATCGGTACATATTTTACTTTGCTTTCCATTTTCGTTTTAGCTCAAGTTTTTGGTCACTCAAAAATAGGAATAAACGGATATATTGAAAGTTTACTAAGCCAAAACAGTAAATCAATCTTGCCAGTTTTAGGTCTATCCTATTTGGGAACTCTCTCTACAGAAGCCGCGTCCTGGGCAACAGCGGTTTCACCCATCGTCTATAAAATATTTCCAACGCATTTAGGAGCATGGGCATTGGGAGCTGGAATTTCTGCAGGGTCATCCAGTCTTATTACTGCCGCATCCGCCGGAATAATTTTAGCTCATCAGACATCCGGTTACGAAGAAGACTCAAGAGTTGACTTCCCGACTTACCTTAAATTCGGTTTATTGTTTAGTTTGTTTATGTTAATATTTTATAGTGTGGTTTTACCACTATATATGAGTTTCCTAAAATGAAAAGGGGTGATTTTATATGAAGGATGAATTAAATAAAGAGCGTAAACCCATTCCACCGCCGCCTCCACCCCCACCCCATCATGAACTACCGCCTCATATTTTAAGAGAAATAATGGATTTAAAGGAAAAAGTCGGCCGATTAGAAGGAATAATCGAGGTTTTAATGAAAACTAAGTAAAGAAATAAAATTAGAAAAGCAGCATGATTTTTTAGAGAGAGTTCTTTTATATCTTTTCTATATCTTGAAGAATATTTTCCTTAAAAAATTATTCTAGTGGTCAAAATTTGGTATTTAATTATATAATATTGCTTAGTGGAATTAAGATAAAAGTTCCGAACTTTGTCTACTAAGGAGTACAGAAAGAGATTAATTATGTTTAAAAGATTTTTCTAGAGTGTTTATCCTGTTTTCATGATTATCTAACTTGTCAAGAATTCGTTTGTTTTGTTCCGCCTGAACAGTATATTCATCTTCAAACTTCTGATATCTACCGATAAGCCAGTCCAAACGATCAAAAATTTTACTTTTAAAATCGAAAAAATCTCGACTCATTTCTTCAAGCGGCTTAAACCTGAAGTCAAGATACTTAAGCATTCTGTCCATTCTTTTATTTAATCTTCTTTCGGAATCCTTTATATCTTTTTTTGTTTGTGTCAATCCGTCATTAAAATCTTTTTTTGTCACTAAACCGTTAGTAGAATATTTTTTTATAGTTTTCTTTTTCATGCAATCATGATAACATACCATTATTATTTTTTGTCAAACAAAATTTACTGGCTTTGGACATCGAAGAGCTTGTCGTGGTATTGCCAAAATTTACCTTGATCTCCGGCGCAAAGTGAGGCTTCGGCCGCTTTTTGAGCATAAGGATGAATATTGTTCAACGGGAACTGTTTGTAATAAAATCGCACCTCATTTTTATAGTCTTGTAAAATTTTTTTGACAGTGGGATAAGCCCGCAGACAATAGGGACATTGGAAATCGGAAAACTCAACTAAAATTACCTTTGGGTTGCTGGCACCAACGGATGGACTGTTGCCTAAATCAACTTTTTTTGCCACTGGGTCAAAAGATTTGTTTTGAGGATCTTGGCAATATTTTTGCAGACCGGAAGAATAATCGCCGCAATTATTAGAGCCAGTTCCTTTAATCTCTCTTTCAATAATTTCTTTGAAGAACTCATAAGGAAAGGCGCCGGCTAAAAATTTTCCATTAATAAAAAATCCGGGAGTTCCGGCAACGCCGAGGCTGCTGCCATAGTTTAAATCGGCCGTTACCATTGGTTGTTTTTCATTTGAGGCAAGACATTGGTTAAATTTGCCAGTGTTTAACCCCAACTCCTTGGCGTATTTTTTGAGATTGTCCACCGAGAGAGCAGAAGGAGCCTGTTGGCCCTGATTGACTGCCGGGGGAGAGGTAATTTTCTGCTCCAGTTTTCTTACTTTGAAGTAAAGATAGAGAGAAAAAAGGGCGACGATAATTAACAAAATAAATAAGATGTTGTTTGTTGTTGTTGATTTAAATGCCGGTGGTTGAGTGGG
>JBBIQZ010000055.1:0-4641 GCA_037442065.1 bacterium
AGAGATACGACCTTTATCATTTCGTATTTTATAAAAATAAAAAAGGTTAGCTAATGCTAACCTTGCGAATTTAACATTCTTCGTAGAATTCTTTAATGCCGATGGTAATATTATCAACTTTGCCATTATTCTCTAAGAATTCGGTTTTTATATCAACTTCACCATATTGCTGCTCATAATAATAGCCCCCGGTCATAGCGCTTCTTTGCAATCCAGAAAAGGTTTTTAAAAGTTCTTCTATTAAAGAACCCTTGCCTATATTTTGAATTGTTCTATAATTTGGTGAATTAACAACAATAAAAGCAAGCTTGCCATAACTGAAGTATAATTCTAATCCTTCATATTCAAACACTTTCATATTCCATTTTGGATCCGTTAGTATTGCAGGATCACTCATATGTTCATGTGCGCGATAATACGAGACTTCTTTTGGTTCGCCGAAAACCTTTTTCGCTTTCTCAATCGAATCTCCAATTCTTACTCCGCCAACAGAATCAAACCTCAGAAGATACTTGGGGTCGATATCTACCGATTCACTAAAAGGACCTTCGGTAACAAATTTCAATGGATTAATATCTCCTGCGGTAAGTTGTTTACCAAAATAAAAATCTGGGCTAGCTGCAATCATCTTACTTGCTTTACTACTCGTCCATTCACCTTTTTTAATCAAGTTGTCACTCAATCTTATTTCGAAATCTAAGTGAATTCCAGTTTTGCCAAAAGTATAACCAGAATTTCCTTGTCTCCCTAATCGTTGTCCAGCATTAACCGATTGTCCCTCATTAACTTCGATAAAACTTTGGTTACCTGTACCCATATGATTATAGAGGATGTAAGTATGTTTTTTATTACCATTAACATTGTAACCAATATAAAGAACAACTTGATGACCATATCCTTTACTAAAACCTGCGGATAAAACTTCTCCAGAGCGTATAGCGAAATTTGGTTTAGTGTCAGAATTCACAATCTTTTGTTTATTAACCGAACCGCCGCCAGCAATATCGATACCATGGTGAAATTTATAACTAACGCTTTTAAGTTTATTGTCTTGGTCGTAAAAACTACCGCTGGTTTCATAATTTATTTTTGCAAGAAAAAGCTGCATCACGTTACCACTAGTTGGAATACCAAAAGTTGATGAAGCTGAACTTTTATTAACTAGTGCAATTAAAAACAACAAAGCAACTACTAGACTCCGAACAATTTTTGGGTTCAATCATATCACCCATTCATTTAATGGATACAGATAGTAGAACATCGGCAAAAATTTTTTCTATGTTACTTGTGTCAGAGGAAGAAACTAAATTTAAGGTTTTATCTGATACAAGAGAAAAGATGTAAATCTTTTGATTGTAATCCAGAATAACATTTCTTTCCGATCCGCTTGTACTGTCAATTTTTTGATCAAGCCCCTTTATTCCCGATACGGTTACATCTTGTATTTTATAATCTATCGCGGGCCCTTCACCGTTCTCAAAATCTTGACGTATATTTCCTAATTCCTTTTCCGAGTAATAACTTTTTTCCGATTCAAGCCATTTATCAATAGAAAGATTTTTAAAGTTTTCAAAAATCAAAACGTTTATTGCTTGAATTTCATTTCCTGATTCCTCAAAAGCTATGAAGCCATCTTCTTTTTCTTCTTTTATCCATCCTTCGGGATATTTTATTTCAAAACCATATTTCTCATTTTTATATACTGGCCAGTTTGCAGTTTCGTCAGCAGGCGTTTTTTGTTTTGTTTGCTCTTGGGATGCCCTTTTCGGTTTTACAACAAAATTGTCATAGGCAAAATATCCGCCGACCCCCAAAGCAATAACAATTATTCCTATTACTGCTATAATCCAATTTTTTTTCATGAGTCATCACTCCCTTAACTACCGTTTATTATACAATTTTTAATGAACCAAACAAATCACCCTAAATTATCTTGTATTTAAAAACATTTTTCAAATAAAAGGTGCTAAGAAAAAGTGCTAAGAGTCTCACCCTTAGCAAGAACTTAGCAAAAAAATACGAACTAAAGCTTTTAAAAAAATTAAGATTGCTCCCAGATTTCTTTTAAATCCACCGGTAGTTGACTTTCAACGTCTTGCGACTCACCTTCCGAAACTTGCCTTTTTAAAACTCCAAAAACAGCTTTGGTGATTTTCCTCGCATCAAACTTATTGCCCGAGTGCTCATTTACAGCAGTAAAAAATTCATCCCTGTTAAATTTGGAAACGCCGCCGTGTTTTTCTCTTATTTTTTCCAACTCTGAAATTTTTTCCGGCTCTTCCCGCCATAAATCCCTTTCTCCTGCTGAAAGTTGGCTTTTCAAATCTTTTTCCTCATTTTTGGTAATTCTCCGTTTTAAAACGTGCATTACAGCTTTCGAAGCTTCTTCGGCATCATTAATGGATTCTAATTTTGCCTTTTTCTGTACCTCTAATAAAAACTCCTGCTTATCCATGTTTATATAATAAAGAACTGATAGTTTTAATCATTGTAAATTTTTCCAACTAATTCTTTAAGGTCTTCAAAATCTATAGTCAAGTCTTTATAATAAAAACATGAAACTTATTCAAGACAAGATAATCTTTCCTGATATTTTATGGAAAAGGCCGCTAAATATTTATAAAAAAGCTTTGGGAAAAGTTTTTATTTTAGCTGGCTCCAAGGGTATGGCGGGTGCGGCCGCCTTAACTTTAGAAGCCGCCTACCGAACTGGGGCCGGTGTTGTAACCTTAGGATTCCCGGAAGGGCTAACCCAAATTTATAAAAAGATTTTACCGGAGGCTTTAACAATTTCTTTGCCTGAAACGCCGACCGGAACTTTATCGCTTAAAGGATTGAACAAAATTGTTGATCAACAAAATGACTTTGACTGTTTTGTTGTAGGACCAGGTCTTTCCCAAAACGCAGAAACCATGCAATTGGTTTGGGAATTATTTTTTGCTATAAAAAAACCGCTGGTTTTAGATGCTGACGGTTTAAATGCTGTCTCTTTAGGGTTTGATATTATTAAAAGAAAAAAGAAAGCCAAAGACATTGTTGAATTTTTAAAAAGGCGGAAAGAAAAAACTGTTATTACTCCCCATGCCGGCGAAATGTTAAGAATTATAAAAGCAATTCGGACAAAAAATGAGTACCCAAAAATAACTTCGGATTTTATTGATCAAAATAAAACAGAAATTGCTCAATATGTTTCTGAAAAATTAAATTTTATCACGATTCTAAAGGGCCACGAAACCGTTATTTCTGAGCTCGGCCGAGTAGTCATTAACAAATCCGGCAACCCCGGAATGGCCACTGCCGGCTCGGGTGATGTTTTAGCCGGAGTAGTCGGAACTTTCGTTTCTCAAAACTTAAAAAGAATTTTTGAAGCGACAGCAACTGCTGTATATCTCCATAGCTTAGCCGGCGATATCGCATCGCAAAAAATCGGCCAACGCGCGATGATTGCTTCGGATATAATAAAATACTTACCTCGAGCTATCCAAAGAGCTGAGAAAGAGATAGAAAAATAGTGCCTTATTTCTTCATCCGAAGATTTGACTCAATAAATTGTTCAATGTCTCCGTCTAAAACACCTTTGGTATTTGAGGTTTCTAAATTAGTTCGCAAATCTTTTACCATATTATAAGGATGTAAAACATAGGAACGAATTTGGTTTCCCCAAGAAGCAGAAGAAATCTCACCTCTCAATTTTGCTTTTTCTTCCTCGTTTTTTTCTTCTTCGAATTTTAGAAGCTTTGATTTTAAGATCTTTAAAGCAGTTTCTTTATTTTGAAATTGCGAACGTTCGTTTTGGGAAGAAACCGAGATTTTTGTTGGTAGATGAGTTATTCTTACCGCCGAATCGGTAACATTAACATGTTGGCCGCCGGCCCCGGAAGCTCTAAAAGTTTCTATTTTTAAATCCTTTGGATTTATTTCAATTTCTTCTTTCTCAATTTCGGGAATAACATCAACTAACGCAAAGGAGGTATGTCGTAAATGCTGGGCATTAAACGGAGATAATCTAACCAAACGATGAACGCCGCTTTCCCCTTTTAGATATCCAAAAGACAAGTGGCCATTTACTTCCAAAGTTGCACTTTTTATTCCCGCTTCTTCGCCGCCGGAAATAGATAAAATTTGAGCTTTAAAACCTTTTCTTTCTGCATACCGCAAGTACATCCGCAAAAGCATATTTGCCCAATCTTGGGCCTCTACTCCGCCGGCACCGGCATAAATAGACAAAAGCGCATTATTTTCGTCATACTTTCCGGAAAGTAAATTTTCTAATTCTTCTTTTTCTAAATCTTTTTCTAAAGCCTTTAATTCCTTTTCAAACTCGGCCGATACCTCAACATTTTCTTCTTTTAATAGATCAAAATAATCAGAAAGTTCACTAAAGGCCGTTTCGATACTTAAAAATTTGCCTAGCTTTTCTTTTAGCCTGGATAGTTCCTGCATTTTAAAAGCGGCTTTCTTTTCGTCAGTCCAAAAGACAGGATTTTCGCTTTCCTTTTCTAATTCTAAAATCCGTTTCTCGATTTTAGGAACATCAAAGATACTCCTTTAAAGAAAGGACTCTTTTTCGTAAATTAGCTAATTTCTCCTTGATGTCTAACATACTTAAAATATACCAATTCAAAAGGTAAAATTCAAAAG
>JBBIQZ010000056.1:0-4635 GCA_037442065.1 bacterium
TTCTAAGACCAAGAGCGGTTTTCGCATTTTGCCTCGTTATCAAAGCGATTTTAAGTTGATTTTTAAAGTTTCTAGCGCCAAAAAATCAAAAATTAAAGGCGTTTCAGTTACCAATGCTCAAGAAGAACCAGGTTTTAACGAACCACAAGTTGTTTTTGAAGCCAAGAAAGAAAAGGGGAGTGGCGTTTTGGGATTTTTGGGTTGGTTTTTAATATTTGGTTCCTTAGGTTCCATTATTTGGATAAAAAGGATAGAGATAAGGGACAAAAATTTTTAATTTTCAATTTCTAATTTCTAATCAATTCCTCAATTAATCAATTAACAGACTGCTTTTTTGAAATGTTGTAACATACAAAAGGCACATCTTCAAAAGGCGTGCAAGAAAATAAAAAAATCCTTGCGGATTTAACAAGGATTAGTAGGGCATATTGATTTCGATGTTTAACTTTATGCTTAGTTGATTGAGTAATTCTTTAATTTGAGAAAACGATTGGTGAGAATGAATATCATCCATCCCTATTATAGTCTTAACTTCTTTTGCACGTAAATCTTTAGGGATTTTAATAACCATCATTGCGGTATTTATATCGTTTGGATCTTTCCCTGAATCTAAGTGGTTTTCTCTGAAACTTAAGACAAACTCATCTTTATTGTCATCTATGCAGACATATACATAACAGCCTTTCATGTAAAACTTAAGGGTTCTGAATCTAGGCCGAAGATCACCTATGGGTTTCTGATTTAATATTTCCTGGATGCTTTTGCCTAAAATGCTGTTCGAGAGTTTCTCTATTGCTTCCATATCTTCAACCATTAACATAGACATAATAATCAACTCCTTTGTAATGTGCGACCAGTTGTTGCTGGAAGGGGAAATATAGCATACCATATAGATAATGTCAATCATTACCACGAAAAGTCCGGAAGAAACAAAGGGGTTTGCGAAAGAGTTTGCCAAAAACCTAAAACCCGGCGATATTTTGGGATTGGTGGGCGACTTGGGCGGAGGGAAAACCACTTTTGTTAAAGGCCTGGCTTTAGCTTTCGGGGTGAGGGAAGAAATTTTAAGCCCAACATTTCAGCTTATACGAGAGTATAAGCCGAAGAAACAAGAAACAGGAAACCCTTCGACAAAACTCAGGGCAGGCAAGAAACAAGTTAAGAAGTTTTATCATTTGGATCTTTATCGGTTGCAAACCCCAAGAGAAGCCGAAGAATTAGGTTTAAGCGAATTATTTAGCGAAAAACAAGCAATTTTTGTTATAGAATGGGCAGACAAAGTGAAAAAATTTCTTCCCCAAAGAACAAAATGGATTGGATTTGATTTTGTAGATGAAAATACAAGAAAAATTATCATAAGATAATTAAAACTATTCTCTTATTCTTGCGAATAAGAGAATAGTTTGTAAGAGTGGGTTATAATGAAAATTCTTTATATCAATACATCGGGGGACAATGCTCAAATAGGCTTAATTACCGAAAGCCAAGCTAGCTTTAGTAAATTCAAATCTCAAAACAGGCTTTCGGATTTTTTGCTAGGGAAAATCCAAAAACTGCTTTTGAAAAATAAAACCGATGTGAAAAAACTTGACGCCATTGCTGTTTTTAAAGGGCCAGGCTCTTTTACAGGCTTGCGGATCGGCATTGCCACAGCCAATGCCTTGGCATTTTCGCTAAATATCCCCCAAATTGAGATTTCGGGGAGCGAGCAAAAGGATTTACCCAGCACTTTGCAGAACAAAGCGCTGGGTTTAGCCGAAATCATCAGGAAAAAATTTCAAAAGAAATTCTTCAAAAAAATCGTAGTTCCCTTTTACGGCAAACCGCCAAACATTACCAAACCAAAGAAATGAGAGAGGTGCGACCTCTCTCACTAATAAAAGAAATAAGTGAGGTTGTAACTCGCTCATTTTTTGATCCGATAGGAGCATCGTATTGTTTAACCAAACTCTTAGAAAAGCATTAAAGTATTGACGAAGAGGCTGATTTTTGTTAGGACAATCCTCTTCCGCTCGTGCGGTCGATCTTTAAAATTTTGAAAGTTTAGAAAGAGGTGGCTATTTTGAGACATACAATATCAGAGCTGGAAACGGATTATGGTGGTGATAGTTATAGAGTTGATGTTTCTTTAAGCGAAGAAGCAATTTTAGCACTGTTGAATAAAAAAGGAATAACATTTAATTCGGTTAGAGTTGCTTTACTACCGACAATTATGGGTAAAATATCGTTTGATATAAAAATATCAGATATTAGCGATATTGAATATAAAAATGAGTCTGATTTGCTTGAAATGATTGAGACTCGTATTGCTAATATCATTAGAGAAAGATTGTCAATCGCAGTTGGGAAGATAACTTATCCCATAATTAACACACAGCGTTTGTATCATCTATTATTTTCCTTGGTTGATTATACAGCACCTATTAGCGCGGGATTTACTTGGCCGTTTATTTATAGGCTACCGATCGCTTTGGGCTGGAAAATCTACTTTATTATTCTCACCTTATTTACTGCTAAGTATCTAAAAGATACAATTCATCAATTTATTGAAGATATCATAGTATCAAGTTTGACAAAAGTGCAGTTTTCCGAACCAACCAGTGATGAGTTAAAAAGGTATAAGACAGAGATTCATGAGGCGAAGTTTTTCTCTTTATATCAAGAGGCCGTACAAATTAAAATAACAAAGAAAGAAAAATAAACTTACACGCGCATTTAGCGTTTGGCGCACAATAAATTAAGCGCTTTTTTATTTTAAGGCTTTATCAAACCTTTCTAAAACTTTATTCCAATCAATTATTTTTAAAAAGTTTTCAATATAATCGGCACGGGCAGTACCATAATCTACCATATAAGCATGTTCAAAAACGTCCATTACTAAAAGAGGGACAGCACCAGCAAAATGTCCAACATCATGTTCGTTTATCCAAACATTAAAAAGCTCATCGTCTTTTGGGTCGTAATATAAAATAACCCAGCCAATGCCGCGCATCATTCCCACTGATTTAAAATCCTTTTCCCAATCTTTGAAACTTCCATAAATTTGATTGATTTTTTCCGCCAAAACCGAATCTTCAGGAAGTTCGGTTTTTTCTTTGGCTAAATTTTCAAAATAATATTCATGAAGCCGCATTCCATTCCATTCCCAGCCAAAGCGTCTTTTTAATTCTGCTTGTTCGGGAGTTTCGGTTTTTCCTTCTTTAGAAAGGCTTTCTAATTTTTCCAGCAATAAGTTTGCGTTTTTAACATAGCCTTCGTAAAGCGAAAAGTGGGTTTCTAAAAGTTTGTTACTTAGGCCATTAATACCTAAAAGATGTTTAAAATCTTGCGGTTTGTTATTCATTTTTACTCCTGAATTTATTATAGTTAATTATACGATAAGTTCATTAGACTGGTCTATAATATTTTAACCAATTTTTGGAAATGTTTGCTATAATGTAATAGTTCAATCACTAAATTTATGCTTATCAAAAATGATTACATAGAATGTTTAGATTATATAAAAAATTACTGGGAAGAGATAACCTTTCTAGAAACAAAAGATAGAGGCGTTCATATTGGTTTGCCGAATAGGTTTATTTCTCCTTCAAATGATGTCTTTTCGGGTGATCAATTTTACTGGGACAGCTATTTTATTATTTTGGGCCTTCTTGCTGAAGGAGTCACCCTCGGCAAGCTTGGTAAAAGTAAGAGGCTAAATCTTGCCAAAGGGATGGTGGATAATTTAACTTACCTTTTTAAAAGGTTTGGCATTATTCCTTCCAGAAACCGATTTTACAACCTTGGAATTTCCCAGCTTCCGTTTTTAACATCAATGATTTTAGAAATTTATAAGTTTTCGCCAAACAAAACCTGGCTTAAAGCTAGCGCCAAAATTGCCGAAGAAGAACTTAAAGTTTACTGGATGGGAAACATGGGAAACGGAAAAGTAGAAGAGCATTTGGTATACGAAGGCTTGTCTAGATATTGCGACCATTATATTGTTCATCATACTGCCGAGCAGGAATCCGGCTGGGATATGACCTCTCGGTTTAAAAATCGCTGTTTAGATTTTATTCCCATTGATTTAAATTCCTGCCTTTATAAATATGAAACCGATTTGGCCGCAATTTATAAAATTTTAGGTGAAAAAGTAAAAGCCAATCAATTTTTAAAACAAGCCAAAAAGAGAAAAGAAAAAATTATAAAATTGATGTTTAATTTTAAAAAAGGCTTCTTTTTTGACTATGATTACATTCAAAAAAAGCAAAGTGGATTTTATTCTTTAGCTGGTTTTTACCCGCTTTGGGCTGAAATCGCTTCAACAAAAGAGGCTAAAAAAGCATTAAAAGCTTTGGAAATTTTTGAATACGACGGCGGCCTGGCCAATACTCAAAAATCCGGCCTTTTAAAAGATTTTAGACAATGGGATTATCCTAATGGCTGGGCAAACCAGCAGTGGATTGTTATAAAAGGCTTACTAAATTACGGGTTTAAGGAAGATGCTTTAAGAATTGCTAGAAAATGGCTTGCCTTAAATAAAAAAGTTTTCCTAAAAACCGGAAAGTTCTGGGAAAAATATAATGTTGTAGGGCTTGATGTTGGTTTGGAAGACAGATACAGGAACCAAAGCGGTTTTGGCTGGACAAACGCCAT
>JBBIQZ010000057.1:0-4546 GCA_037442065.1 bacterium
CATAATTCTCATATCTTATATATTATAACATTTAATTGCTTCTTATTTAAGTAAGTCATAATTTAAAAACAATTAACAAATAGGCAATAATTTGTTAATTTTCTAGATTAATGATACCTTAAAATAAATGAAAAAATATGTGAAAAGGAGGCTATAACATGTTTATAGTTATTCCTGGTGGAGGCATAGAAAACGATAAACTGCCTTCCTTTGTAGAAACAAGACTCAAGAAAGCTTACGAAATACTAAAGAAGAATCCGGGATCCAAGATTATCTTCTGCGGCAAATACAGTTTTCTTTTTACTGGCGAGAATATCCCCACAAAAACAGAAGCTCAACTTGGAAAAGATTATCTATTATCTCTTGGTGTATCACCTGGGAGTATACTAATGGAAAATAGATCAAAAGACACTATAGGAAATGCCTATTATGTAAAGAAGCTTTTTTTTATACCCAGAGGAGAAAAGGAAGCGATTATCATAACTTCCGACTTTCATATGGCCAGAACTAAATATATCTTTAATAAGATATTCGGCCCAACTTACAAACTAACCTTTATTGAAACGTTATCAGGAATCACAGATCAAAGAATCCTTGAAAGACAACAGAAATTACTAAAAAAGACAAAAGAACTTCTAGCTCGGATGAGAGATGGAGATCATAACTTTCTTAAAGGAAAGTTATATAAAATAAAATACTACAGAGAGAAAAGACCTAATTGGGTTAAAACATTTGTAAGTACGGGAAGACATTAAGGAGACTGCAAGTCTCCATTTTTTATTCACTTTATTTTAATCATCTTTTTAAGATATTGCCCGGTATAAGATTTAGAAATTTTGGCAACATCTTCTGGGGTTCCCTCGGCAACCAGATAACCGCCTTCATCTCCACCTTCCGGACCTAAGTCTATAATCCAGTCGGCGGTTTTTATAACATCCAAATTATGTTCAATAACAATAACTGTGTTTCCTTTATCGGCCAACTTTCCTAATACCGATAAAAGCTTCCCTACATCATCAAAATGCAAACCGGTTGTTGGTTCGTCTAAAATATAAAGTGTTTTACCGGTTGATTTTCTTGAAAGTTCGGCGGCTAATTTTATTCTTTGAGCCTCCCCTCCCGACAATGTTGTTGCCTGCTGACCCAAATGAATATAGCCTAAACCAACTTCGTTTAAAGTCTCTAATTTACTTTTTACCTGAGGAATATGTTTAAAAAATTCTAAAGCCTGCTCTATGGTCATTTCCAAAATATCAGAAATATTTTTCCCTTTAAAAAGGATTTCTAAAGCTTCTCTGTTATATCTTTTACCTTTACACTCTTCACAAGTTACATAAACGTCGGGCAAGAACTGCATTTCTATTTTTATAACGCCATCCCCACGACAGTTTTCGCAGCGGCCGCCTTTAACGTTAAAACTAAAACGGCCGGGTTTGTAGCCACGAATTTTAGCTTCGGGAACCTCGGCAAATAATTCCCTTATGTGAGTGAAAACACCTGTATAGGTTGCGGGATTAGAACGAGGTGTTCGTCCAATGGGCGATTGATCAATATTTATCACTTTATCTAAATTATCATCTCCCAAGATTTCTTTAAATTTCCCCGGTACATCTTGGGCTTGGTGAAATTTCATTGCTAGATATTTTGCTAATATTTCATTTAAAAGAGTAGACTTCCCCGAGCCAGAAACCCCGGTAATAACCACAAATTTTCCTAAAGGAATTTTTATATCCAAATTTTTAAGATTAAATTCCGAAGCCCCTAAAATATTTAAAAACTTTCCAGAACCCTTTCTCCTATTTTTAGGAACTGGTATGCTTTTACTACCAGATAAATATTTACCTGTTAAAGAATTTTTATTCTTTTTAATTTCTGAGGGAGAACCGGTAGCCACTATTTTTCCTCCGTGGATTCCAGCACCCGGCCCAATATCAATCACATAATCGGCCGAGAGAATTGTTTCTTCGTCATGCTCTACCACTATAATTGTATTTCCTAATTCTTGTAATTGTTTTAAGGTATACAACAGCCTGGAATTGTCTCTTTGATGAAGACCGATTGAGGGCTCATCTAAAATATACAAGACACCCATTAAAGAACTTCCAATCTGGGTAGCCAACCGAATTCTTTGCGCTTCGCCGCCGGAAAGAGTCCCTGCAGACCTTCCTAAAGTAAGATAAGAAAGCCCTACATTTGTTAAAAAACTCAACCTTTGTTTTATTTCCTTTAAAATTTGATAAGCAATTTTTTGATCAACTTCTTTTAATTTTAGATCTTCAAAAAACTTTAAAGCATTGGCTACCGATGTATCCGTTATATCAATAATGGACTTACCGGCAATAGTTACTGCCAATACTTCTTTTTTTAATCTTTTACCTTCACAATCAGGGCACGGCAAAACGCGCATATATTTTTCAATCTCTTTTCTCATATATTCGGAATCGGTTTCTTGGTAGCGCCTTTTTAAATTGGGAATCACCCCTTCGTAAACGGTATTAATTTCTCTAACCGAACCGGAATAATCAACATCCGCTTCTACGTTATAAAGTTCATCTCCTGTTCCGTAAAGTATGAGTTCTTTTTCTTGAGGAGACAATTCGCCTACCGGAGTGTCAAGAGAAAATTTATATTTTTTAGCTACTTCTTTCAAAATTCTTTCAAACCAAGTCATTCTAGCGGCTGTCCTGGTCCAGGGTCTAATAGCTCCCTCCAAAATAGTAAGCCTAGGATTAGGTAAAACTAAAGCTTCATCAACTTCAAGCTTTGTCCCTAAACCGGTGCAAGTTGGGCAGGCACCATGAGGACTATTAAAAGAAAAACTCCTCGGCTCTAAATCCGGCATATTTATTCCGCAATCCGGACAAGCAAATCTTTCCGAGAATAAAGTCTCTTCTCCTGAATCCATATTTAAAACTTTAATTTCGCCGTCCCCCAAGTTAAGAGCTGTTTCTATGGAATCGGCTAAACGTTTTCTTGCTTCCGATTCAACTTTTAGCCGATCAACAATAACCTCAATAGTGTGCTTTTTATTTTTATCAAGCTTCAATTCTTCTTCAATATCATAAATTCTGCCATCCACTCGCACCCGAATATAACCGGCTTTTTTGATTTCTTCAAAAACATAACGATGCTCGCCTTTGCGATCTTTAATCACTGGAGAGATAATCATTATTTTAGTACCCGACGGTAATGCTGCAATTTGCTCAATAATTTTTGATGAAGTCTGCCTTTTAATTTCCTTACCGCAATTTGTACAATGCGGCCTACCAACTCTGGCAAATAAAAGCCTTAAATAATCGTAAATTTCAGTAACCGTTCCCACGGTTGAACGAGGATTTCTGGTGGTTGATTTTTGATCAATGGAAATTGCCGGCGATAAACCATCAATCTTTTCTACATCCGGTTTTTCCATCAACCCTAAAAATTGCCGAGCATAAGAAGATAAAGACTCCACATATCTTCTCTGGCCTTCGGCATAGATAGTATCAAAAGCTAAAGAGGATTTTCCCGAACCAGAAAGGCCGGTTATTACTACAAATTTATCCCGAGGGATTTCTAAATCTATATTTTTTAAATTGTGCTCTCTGGCACCTTTAACGATTATTTTATCCATTTTTAGAATGCTTTCTTAAAATTTATAAAACAAAACTATTGTATAACATTTGTCAAGAATGTTCAAGGGGTTTCTCTGTACTTTTTGTACCGACAAAAAGTGCCAAAAAACTCGCAACCACTCAAAAAAGCTAAAAAATAACTTGTTTTCAAGCTTTGCGAATTCGAACTCCTTTCAGTCGGTCTCACGAAGGGCTGTTCTCACGCGTTTCGCTCGACTGAGCGAATTCTTTCCCGACGTACCGTCGGGACGCTTGAAACAAGCTATTTTTTTAACGCTTTTTTGAGCATGTTGCAAATACAACGCATTTTCAAAAGGCGTGCAGAAAAAATCTTGATGCTCAAAGCCCAAAAGTAATTACAAGCTCCATTCGTACGAATAGTGGAATAATATACGCTTAAACAAATAAAAAAAGACAGAACTTGTCTGTCTATTGTGATTCGTTTTACTTAAAAAAGTCTAGAATAACTAGAGCCCTTTGAAATTGTTTTATCAGTTTGAGACGGTTCTAATCTATTCTGTATCAAATCGCCGACACCAGCATCCCTTAGAAGGGTCATTTTTGCTACCAGAATAACCACTCCTATCATTATTTAAAAGGACAAAAGACAGCCAAAGTCCAACTTCGCCAAAGCTTCGCTGGACAAGCCGTCCTTTATTGGATTCTATAAATAATTTTCCCTAAAGTCAAATTTTTAATTTTTTATCTGTATATTTTATTTTTTATCTTTTCTATTTTATATTTTTCTGGTGTCGCTTTCTTTTAAAATACCCCCGCTTTGGACTTCAATTATCTCTAAAGGAACCTTCCCGATATTCTCTAGTTTGTGGGAAACTAATTTAGGAACAAAAAATGATTCGTTTTCTTTTATCAAAATATTTTTCTTACCTATTTGCGCTTTCGCCTTCCCTTTTAAAACCACCCAGTGCTCT
>JBBIQZ010000058.1:0-4262 GCA_037442065.1 bacterium
AAAACTAATTGGCAAATGCGCATTCCCGGATAGAGCAAAACTGGCATCCGTCCAATATTAGAAATTTCTAAAGTTAATTTCCCTTTCCAACCCGGATTAACATGCCCTGCAGTAGAATGAACTACAATCCCCATCCGACCGATTGAGCTTTTGCCATCAATTCTGGAGCATAAACTATTATCAATGCTAACATTTTCTAAAGTTATCCCTAAAACAAATTCTCCGGGATGAACGACGAACGGCTCATTGTTTTCCAATTTAATCAATTTCGTATATTCAGCTTTTTTCCTTGGATCAATTACAATGTTTTGCGAATGATTAAAAAGCCTAAACTCTTTCCCCAATTTTAAATCCAGAGAAGCGCCCGAAAGTTGGCTTTTAAAATCAGGGGTAGGTTTTATGGTAATTTTTCCTTCCTTAAAATATTTTTTTATTTCTTTGTCTGAAAGAATCATAGATTCCTAAATTATAATTTTGCCTCTCACTAGCTTTTTCATTATATAAAAGGGCAGTTAGGAAAGCAAACAAACGATAGAATGTCAAAACTCAAGACTCAAATGTCAAATCAATGTCAAATGACTAAATACCTAAATTTTTAGCATTTGGATTTTGGATTTGATTTGACATTTGGATTTTGTCATTTGGATTTATTGTTTAGATTCATTTCTTCTGGCTTTTTCGCTTCTTTAATATTGTATTCCCCTATCCTTGTCCTTTTAAGCTTCTCTAAAAATGCTCCATAGCCCAGCTTTTGTCCAATATCATAAGCTAAAGATCTAATATAAGTTCCTGAAGAACAAATCACTTTTATATAAATTATTGGGGTTTCAATTTTTAAAAGTTCGATTTTTTTGATGAAAACTTTGCGAAGCTTAACTTTAAATTCCTCACCTCTCCTGGCTAATTTATATGCTGGCTGGCCTTTTATTTTTAATGCCGAAAATATCGGCGGAGTCTGCTCAATTTCTCCTTCAAAGGATTTTAAAACCGCTAAAATTTTTTCTTTGTCTATTTCTATTTTGCCTTTATACTCTTTAATAATTTTACCTTCCACATCATAAGTATCGGTAACTTTTCCTAAATGAATTGTTGCCTCGTATTCTTTATCCATGGTTTGAAAATAAGCAAATTTTTTGGTGGCTTTACCAATTAAAATTATTAAAAGTCCTGTCGCAAAAGGATCCAAAGTTCCGGCATGACCGATTTTTTTTACCCCAAGTTTTCTTTTTAAAAAAGAAACAACTTTAAAAGACGTCCACTCCACCGGTTTATTAACTAATAAAATTCCATCTTCCATTTCCTAATAAAGTCTTCCGCCTAAAGAAACGTCTTTGTCGGGAGTGATTAAAATACATTCGCCATTTTCGTCCGGAACTCCCAAAGTTAAAACTTCAGAAACCGCCGGGCCGATTTGCCGCGATGGAAAATTTACAACTCCTAAAATTTTTTTTCCTAAAAGCTCTTCTTTTTTATAATTTTGCGGTAATTGGGCACAAGATTTTTTAATGCTAATTTCTTTACCAAAATTAATTTCTAATTTAAAAGAAGGTTTTCTAGCCTCTGGAAAATCTAGAACTTTAATAATCTTTCCTACCCTAATATCTAATTTTTCAAAATCTTTTATTGTTTCCATTTTAATTTCCTCTTTTAATATTTTAAAATCTTTAAAATTTCTTTAACTAGCAAAACTTTCCCATCTTTTTCAATAAGCGCCGAGACTATAATTTTAGGTTTATTTAATCTCTTCATCTGACTTTAGATATTCTCCAAAACTTGAAACAAATATATCCGGTGATTTCTTAAGCATCTGTTCCAACTCTTCTTTAGAAAACCATTTAATTTCTGCGACTTCTTCTTTTTGAATTTTAAAATCCGCTAGCTCTTTGTCTAATTTTGCAAAAAATGTCTGAACAAAATAAATATATTCACTCCTTACTAACCTCTTTATGCCTTTTAAAATTTGGATATTTTTGAGCCCGAGTTCTTCTTCGGCTTCTTTTATAACGTTAGAATCGTAAGTTTCTCCCCTTCAACTGTTCCGGATACTGCCGTTCCCCATTTCCCTGGACTATGTAATTTATTGAAAGCACGTTTTGCCAAAAGCGTTTCGCCCTTGCTGTTAGTAATCCACAAAGATGAAACCCGATAAACATCGCTTGGCTTCATTTTATCAAAATCTTTAGAACCTATGATGTTGTCGTTTTCGTCAACAATGATAATTTTTCGCTTTGAGTCCATAAATCTATTTCCCCAGTTCTAAAACATATAAACCATATTTTTGTAAATCTTTCTGACTCCAATATTTAACGGCCTTTTTAATTTTATGGAAATCTTTCACTTTGCGGTCAAAATATTTACCGGTATATTTTTGCTTTTCCTCGTCCCATTCTTCAAAACGAATAACATCGCTTTTGCTTAATTTAAAATTCGCAAGCCTTGCTTCCGAATGATTATTTCTGTCTTTTTTAAAATATCTTGAAGGTAGTCTAAGTTTTATAATTTTCATAACTTCCCTTTTTAATAACTACTTTAAGTAAAAGTTAAATACCTTAAGAAGTCAACTAAAAACGGGCTAAAGAAAAAGCCCGTTTTTTAATTAAAGATTCTTGTTTTAATAACCGCGGCCAAAAATTAGCCTTAGCAATACCCAAATCCCTAAAATCAAAGCAACTATCCCAATTATTCCCTGGATACTTAAAAGGCCTGTGTTAACACCAATCGTCGCTACTGCCATTGCCGGAGAAACCAAAACTAAACCGCTAAGAATTAAAACTATTCCAGAAATCAAAGCCCAAAACATAGACATTGCCCAACTTCTAACTTCGGCATGCCGCCAGCCATTCGTCTTTGGGCAACAGCTTCGTATCTTTCGCTTGGCCCAGCCATGGTCATTCTTTCTTCCTGATTTTGCTGCATTGCTTTATCTCTTAAATCATCCATGGATTCGGCTCGTCTTAAATTTAAAGATTGAATTTCATCAAGCACATCCATTGACTCACCTTTCAACCTGGCATAATCTATCATTTCTTTTTTTGTGGCCGGAAATTCTAAACGCGAAGCGCTCTTTCTATTCTGTTTAAGGAAATAATTTTAACCTCCTTATTTTTTTATAAAGATAGTCCCTTTGAAATTAAAAATCAGCGGCAAAAATTTTAAAAAAATTCTAAATTTATACAATTTTTCACAAAAAAACGTCTAGGCGTTCTCTTGATTTTTAACATACAGAATTTTTTTAACTCAGTAACGAAAGAAAAATTATGCCCGTTAACGTAATAATTATCCCGAAAACTTGTTGTTTTTTTATCGGATCTTTAAGGAATAAAAAGGCCAGAACCACAAACAATGTCGGGTTCGCACCGGCAATTGGAGCTACAACTGCCACCTGTCCTTTTGTAATCGCAAAATTATAACTATATTCGGCGACACGTACTAAAACCGCGGAAATGATAAGCGGCCAAAACACATTATTAATCGTGGGGGGGTAAGTTCTATTTTTCTCGCTTTCATAAATAGAAACATTAACGGGAAAAGTAAAAAGACAATATAGTTTGGCCAAAACCAACCAACTTTTACAACAAGCAGTTTTACGAAAACATAATAAGTTCCCCAGCTTAAAGAGGCAATAAGCGCAAAGATGGTTCCCTTGTTTATAATCTTTTTGACACCGGAAATTTCTTTGAAATCTACAATGCAAAGCATCAAACCAACGAAAGTAATAACAATTGCCAGAACATGAAGCAAATCTACCTTTTCTCCAAGAAGAAAAATGGAGAGGACAACGGTAAAAATAGTAAAAGATGAAGCAATGGTACCGGTTAATGAACGGTTCTCTGCTTTTAAAGCTTCATAATAAATAACGGTTCCTCCAATGAAAAAGAATGCGAGAAAAAAGTTTAGAAGCAAAAGTCCTAATGTATAACCTTCTGCCAAATAAAGCACAAAAGGTAAATAAAAACTCGAGAGAACCGCGCCCAACACCAGTCCCCAGAAAGTCAAAGAATATGAATTTATTCTTCGCGCTGCAATAGCTTCAAAAAATATTCCTATCGCCCAACCGAAGTAAGCTATTACAGCAAAAGTGATTGCCATATTACATTTAATTTAGTATAAAAAGTGTTGATTGAAAATTAATGAAGTGAGAAAATTTACCCTGCAATTTGGCTGTGTCTCCTGAACAAAATCCGAACTTTTTTTAGCGAAAATCCGGACGCTGAATTCTAAAAAACTTTCGCTCGGGCGGGGCGGGAATTCCTTTTCCCCAA
>JBBIQZ010000059.1:0-4126 GCA_037442065.1 bacterium
ACTTAGATATTTTGATTCAATTTCTAATAGAATCGTTGTAATAAGCCTTTTAGGGGGTCTTTTAGGAGTTTTTCTTGCTCTAGTTTTGGGTGTTTTAGTCTCTCGCCTTACCAGCTTAAGCCCGGTTATAAATCTCAATTTTATTTTAATTGCATTTTCTATTTCGGTTGCTGTTGGCGTAATTTTTGGATTAGCGCCAGCAATAAAAGCTTCTAGGAAAGATCCAATTGAATCCTTAAGATACGAGTGACAAAATCCCAAACCTCAAGCACTAAATAACAAACAAGCACCAAGCATTAAATTTAAAATTCTAAACATCTTCCATTTGGTCGTTGGTCCGCCGGCTGGCGGATTAAAAAATTGGGATTCGGTATTTATTTGAAATTTGTCATTTGTCATTCGGAATTTATAAATATTTGATTTATTTATCTTTCCTATTTACAAGTTTTAAAATTTTGTTTAAAATTTTTATAAATAATTAATTAAGGAGGAATCGTTATGGCAGAATGCAAAGTATGTGGTTCTCCAGTTGATGAAGGCCAAGAATATTGTTCAGCTTGCGCCCCTTCAAATAGTGAGGGAGAAGAAACACAAGTAGAAGGTAACGAAGAACAATCAGAAGGCGGAGAAGAAGAAGCTCCAGCCGAAGAAGGCGGAGAAGAAGAAGCTCCAGCCGAAGAAGGCGGAGAAGAAGAATAAATCAGTTCTTTTGAACTTGTCAATTAAAAAAAGACCCTTAAGGGTCTTTTTTTAATTGACATTCTAGCTAGCGCTTGCTAATATTTTTAAATCAAAGCAGTTATTTTAATAACTTCTTTTGGTCTTTGAAAAGAATAGGAGAGGTGGAAAAGATGGCAAAAAAGAAAGGATATTTGGATTTTGACAAGATTAAAACTAGAAGATTATTTATAAGCCTCGGAAAGGCTTCGAGTGAAGACGAAAAAGATGAAATTAGAGATCAATTAGTAAAGGAATATCTAAGCCTTTTAGAATATCTTGCCAGAAGATTTAGGGGTAGGGATTATCCTTTAGAGGATTTGGTGCAGGTTGGCTCAATAGGATTACTTAAGGCAATCGACAGGTTTGATTTAAATAAGGGCTGGGAGTTTACAACTTATGCCGTGCCCAAAATCATAGGTGAAATCAAAAGATATTTTCGGGATCATGGCTGGAACATTAGACTTCCTAGTAGGTTAAAAGAAACTTGTTTAGAAATTAGTAAAGTAACGGACAAGTTGTTTCAGGAGTTAGGCAGAATGCCGAGAATTAAAGAAATAGCTGATTGCATTCACTTAACCGAAGATGAGGTAATTGAGGCGATGTCTGTCAGTGAGTCTCGTAACTTTGTTTCTTTGGATGGTAAGAGAGACAGTGTCGACAAAGGAAAACGTTTTGATGGGGCCTTTTCGTTGGATGACTATCTAGGCAAGGAAGATCTAAGTTATGAAACAATAGAAAATCGAGAGGCTTTGCGCAAGGCGATAAAATGTCTTTATCCCCGGGAACAAAAAATAATCTATTTAAAATTTTTCGAAGATCTTACCCAAACACAGATTGCTGAAATGCTTAATATTTCCCAGATGCATGTTTCAAGATTAATTAGACAAATTCTCCCAAGATTAAGAGAAAAAATGATGTTCAATTTTCATCTATCGGTGGCTAAGTCTTATAATAATTCGCCATTATTAAACAAGGAAGTAGCCAGTGTTTTAAAAGAAGAATTGCCAAAACCTGGAGAAAAATCTAAAGCTCGAGTCGAGGATATATTACTGGCTATGAAGTGCCAGTTCGATATTGTCATGAAGAGAGAAGGAGTGATGATAAGATGAGTGTCAATATGGATTGCTTGATAGTATATTGTCTTTTAGTAAAGAGGCAGGCGAAGATTTTAGCCAAGGCCAAGCAACAAAGCCCCGTATCCCTCCCAGACGGTTTACTGTTCCGGAGAATGTTAACATTATAGATGAGGTTTTAGCAAATCTTGAGGATATATCTTTAGTTCTTCGTTTCATCAAAAGGGAAAATCTTACTGATCTTTTTAATCGAAACCCGATGCTAGGCGTTGAATTTACAAGGATTTATGAGAGCACAAAAAATCGGCTTGAATCAAACGGAATAATCAATACCTCAAGAGCTGACGGAAGAATCGACATTGATTCTTCGATCCAATCTATAAAAAGCTTATCTATTTTGACGCAGGCCATATTAAATGATAAAAAAATTCAAATAATCTTAGAAAGAAATACCAATATATTTACGATTGTAACTGAATACCTGTTTGGAATAAGCCAAACACCCAGTTAATTTTAGCTCTACAAACATGCTACTTTTTTTAAGTAGCTTTTTTATTATGGATTGTTTAGGATTCGATCTATTGACTGAGGGTTGGATCCTTGGCAAAGTTATTGAAGTTTGTTGCTTTATTTACACTTTTTCACTTATCATAAATTTAGTGAAAAAGATTTTACCTATCTTTGGTTTTATTTTTATCTTTTTGCCGCTAGTAAAAGTAAGCGCCGAAACTTCTAAAACCGTAATTATAAATGAAATTATGTGGGCCGGTTCGTCCAAATCTTCAGACGATGAATGGATAGAGCTAAAAAATTTAACCAATCAAGAAATTGATTTATCCGGTTTTAAGGTAGAAGGCGCTGGTCATTCCGGAGGCACTCTTTTAATACCAAGCGGCACTCTAGAGCCTAACGATTATTTTTTAATTTCTAATTACGAAAAAGATGACAATACTATTTTAAATATTGAACCGGATTTGGTTAACAACGATATTTCTTTATCAAACAGCAGCCTGCAACTTATTTTAAAAGACAAGGACGGAAACACAATTGATGAGGCAGGCGACAGAGGAAGCCCTTTAGCAGGCGATAATAATTTAAAAGCTTCAATGCAAAGGGTAGATAATCCGGGTGATGGCACTCAGAAGAGTGATTGGTTTACAACCAAAACTCAGAAAAACCTAAAACCAGGTTCCTCGGATTTAGCGACTCCACAATCGGAAATCAATATACCAATTACAAAAATAAAAGATTCTAAGGGCAAAGAAAGCAGGCTTAAGATAAGTGGTCTGGTTGCTTCTTTGCCGGGCACTTTTTTTGACTCCCGACTTTACCTTCAAGACGAAACCGGAGGAATTAGAGTAAAATTACCCGAAGGGAATTGGCCTGATTTGGAAACCGGCGAGAGCATTACCATTAAAGGCAAAATTGAAAGTTATTATAATGAAAAAGAATTAGTAGTTTTGGACCTGGAAGGAATTGAAGTTGGCGGTAAGGAAGAGTTAGTTCCGACCAATATCAAAACCGGCGAAGTGAGTCTTTATGAAGGTTCTTTAGTTAGAATTTCTGGAGAAATTGCAGAGACTTCGGGTGCCACTTTTTATGTTGACGATGGCTCGGGCCAAGTAAAAATTTATATCAAAGAAGAAACCGGCATCAAAACTCCTCAAAAACATAAGGGCGACAAAGCGGAAATTTTAGGAATTGTTAATAATTGGAGCGGAAATTTTAGGATTCTGCCCCGCATGAATTCTGATATTTTAATAACTCCCAAAAATCAGAATTCAGAAAACATCAAAAACCTGCCAATAAAAGAAGCTAAACAACAACCCAAAGGGATGATGATTAAAGTTCGCGGAGTGATTTCTGTAACTCCCGGCATTTTAAGCAACGGTTATTTTTACATTCAGGACGAAACAGGGGGGATCCAAATTTACTCTTACCACAAAAAATTTCCCTTTTTAAAATTGGGATTTTTCATACAAGTCATAGGTGAAATCTCGGAAATTTCAGGAGAAAAGCGAATAAAAATTGTAAACCCGGAAGACATAATTATTTTGGAAGAAAAATCACCACCAGTGCCATTAAGCGTTAAAGTGAAAGACATTGCTAACTTTGAAGGAATGCTGGTAAAGGTTAAAGGGAAGGTTGTAAAAGCTTCGGGCTCAACTTTTTGGATAGATGACGGTACAGGCGAGATAAAGGTAGTTATCCAAAAATTAACAGGCATTAAAAAATCGCGGCTTAAAAAAGGCGATATTGTAGAGATAATTGGTATAGTTTCTAAGACCAAGAGCGGTTTTCGCATTTTGCCTCGTTATCAAAGCGATTTTAAG
>JBBIQZ010000060.1:0-3984 GCA_037442065.1 bacterium
CATCTGTCACCATCAAGACTTCAAAGTGTCACCATGTAATGTGTACTATACAAGGTAGCCTTTTTTAACAACAAGACGATATAAAAAACTAATCCAAGGATCTTTAATCATAAGTATGGAACCGATAACTTTACCGTCTTCCTCGGCAACAAGAATACTGTTAGAATCGTTTTCAATTTTTACTCGCCAATGAGCGCGTTTATCCCAATCATCATAAAAGCGCTTGCCTCCTTGCAGAATACTCTTTACTTCTTTGTAATCTTTATCTTTGTAAGCTCTAATGTTCATAAAAAAATCTATTTTTTCTTGAAATCTATTTTGGGAGCCGGCGCTTGTTTATAGATCATTAACCAATTTCCTTCTGAAATCTTTACGGGTGTTGGGTCGCAGAGAATTTCATTATCTTCACTTTCAAGACTTACTATCTCGTTGGTAAAATTTAAACCGTCTGCTGTAACAGCGCTGGAGATGCCATTTTTGCAATAGAACTGCCGATACTTGCCGTCATCTGTTGGAATAGTTTTTGAGATGGCGCCGTCTGTGCGAACAACTTTTCCTTCAGTAGTAAAAGTTATCCCATCATCAGAAATAGCAATGATATTTTTGGACCCTTCAGATAAATACATAAACCATTTGCTTCCTATTTTTACAACATCCGGATCGGTCCAAAGCTTCGTCATCTCTAGCCGATTCCCATCCTCTTCGGTAAAGTTCACTCCATCGGAAGAAATGGCACTCTTGATATATTTTTTACTACCGGTTTCTATTAGTTTCCCAGTTTCATCAAGAGGCGGCTTATCAGAAACTAAATAAAAAAGTCTAATTCTACCGTCATCTAAAAGAACAGCCTGTGGATCAGCACCAACACTAAATTTTGTCCTGCTAGTTTTTACTTGGAGCGAACCTTGTTCCCAAGTTTTTCCGCCGTCTTTAGAACGGGCTACCATAAAACCGGAATTACTTCGTTGGGCGCCATCAACTGCATAAATAAAAAGCGTGCCATCCTTTGTTTTTACAATATCCGGAACAGAAGCCTTATCCATAATAAGCTCACCGGTTTTTGTAAAGGTGGTTCCATCTTTTGAAACAGCTTTATAAACTTTGTGGTAAAAAGGACCGTTTGGGTCATTGAAAGGATCGCTTGTAATATCTTCTTTATCAAATGCAATCTCGGATGAGCTTTTTTCTTCTATTGTATTTCTCTCTTTTGAAGCTTTATCTTTCTTGAAGAAAAATTTAACTGCCAACAATCCACCGCCAACCAATAGAACAATAACCAAGCCTATAATCATAAGCTTCTTATTCTTATTTGTGTTTGATTTAGATGTAATTACTTCATTCTTATCCAATTGTCCTCCTTTTGAGTTTATATTTTTTCTATCTTTCGTAAATTTTGGCGTTATTTGTAAAACTACTTACTTGGGATGCTTTTTTGCCGGGGAAGACCTCGAGTTTTATTTTTCGGTTTTCAAGCATTTGGACGAGGGCTGTTCCTTGGACCATATCGTCATGATTTTTGGCATCTAATCCCTTTACAAAGCTGTCCCTATCCCACGGATTACCGGAAAGATCGACCCAATCCTGCTGGACGAGTTCGTATTTTATTAACCCTGATGAAGTGTCGACCGATGCCGGATCCGGTCTGTTATTCTTTACGGCAAATTGCGTTGCCTCTCCACCATAATCGCCGATAGAAAAGACGATACTTGTCGGGTCGTACATATCATAATGAATAGAAAAATGCCCTTTCCAATATTCTCTGCCGCCTTCCAACCCCTTTGGTATATATCCCCCGCTACCCTCTATAAACCAGTTCCCCACCAGTTTGCCGTCGATGTCATAATCGATCTTGCCGCTTATGGGTTCGGCGGTTCTTATATATTTGGAAAGGATTTTTGCCTTTAATTCATCCATATAATAATTCAAAGGGTCGGCAGTATGGATCTTCCATAGTTCGCCCTCGTAGTGTTCTGGGATTACAAATCCGGTAAGTCGAACGTCCATATCCCAGATGGCAAAATCTAAAGTTTGTCCGCCGATTTTTCCTATTGGATCACCCGCCTTCACTGGAATGTTTACTCTTCCTCTTTTATCTTTAAAAGCTTTTTATAAATCTGGGGTTAAGCTAGTTACCAGATCATAATAATAAAAAAGTTTGCAGCTTACGGAAAATACCAAGCGATATTCAGTCCCCTTTTTCGTTTCTCTTTCACCTATATCAACAATTTTTGAATCGGCCATCGCATAAACCGGATATTTGTCTCTTGGAGAGTTAAAAACCATCGGAGAAAAGTATTGGTGATCTATGGGAGTCACATGCCCGCCGGCCGTGAGACCGTAAGGAATTATAAACTTAAAGTCCTCGTACTTCATCGGAAGATTTGTAATCTTTGGCTTCTCTTCTCCCTCGCAATTGTTATTGCTTAGCTTTTTGCCATCCTTTACCGCTTCGCTTTCTTCTTCCCCCAAATTTTTAATAGTCAGAAGAAATCCTCCCTGTTTTTTATTTTTATTTAAAATCAAATACATTCCAGTAAGAACTAGGCCTAAAATAATTACTGCCGGGATTATAAATTTAAGATATTTTTTCATTATCGATAAAAGATCTAGTTATTATATAATCCAAGAATCTCTTTGTAGGCCTGTGCTGCTTTTTCCATCGACTCTTCACTTGGCGGCTTGGGAGGTCCTCCTTTTTCGTTTTCAAAACTAAATCGAGTGAAAAATATTTTTTCAGCACCAAGAGCGAGGGCGTTTTGGACACTTGTTTTTGTTTCCTGAATATTTTTTCGACATCATCATACATTACTGATTCGGCTTCGGTGACCCAGATAGATTAAACTGCTACATCCCGTTTCTTAAACCAATAAACAGCCAAAATTGTAGTTGCTAAAGCAGTGCCTAAAAGAACATATAACGAAACAGGATCTAGTTTATTCTCTGCAAGAGCTTTGGTGGTATCAAAATAATAGAATAAAGACAGGTATTTAAAATTTTTGTATTTCTCTACCAAGGTCGCCAGCAAATTTATAACATACATTAAAACTAAAAATCCACCCACTACCATATTGGCTTTGCCTTTTTCGGAAAAAATTGAAGATGCTAAAAAAGATAAACCCATAATGCATAATCCAAAAGCTAACAATAATATGCTGGCTGTAAAATAATGAGAAAGCCGGTAAGAAACATTAAAAAGTTCTGCCAGAGGAATAACTAGTAAAAAGGAAAATACTAAAAATATTAAAAATGCTGCAAGAGTTGCCAAATATTTGCTAAAAAATAACTTAACTCTAGAAACCGGCTGGGATAACAATAGATCCATTGTCTTTTTTTCAATTTCTCCCGCTAAAGACGAACTTCCAAGACTTAAGATAAAAACAATGGCTAAAATAGGCCAAACTAAACTAAACATTTCTAAGGCTAAAAAAGATTCAAGGTTTATATTAAACAATAAATCCCTTTGAATATTAAAAATCTGAAAAATCTCTTTGGGATAAATTTCGATAAGTTCTTTGAATTTTTCCTGTTCTTTTGAAAAAGTTGGGAGGATAGCGACATACATCACCAAAAAAAGCAACGATATAGTGCTATAAGCCAAAATAGAATACTTTTTTTGTTTTAATGCTTGGAAAATAATACGTATCATTTATAAAACTCCAAGAATACGTCTTCTAATGTAGCATGAGTTATTTCTAAATCGTGAAGGTCATAATTAGCAAGTTTTTTTAAAACTGGATTTATATCTCCACGAACGGTTAACAATAATCCTTCGGGAATTTCCTCAACGTTTTCTACTCCATCAAATTTAAAGTCGCTTACTTTAAATGTCTGATTAAATCTTACTTCTATTCTCCTTAAACGTTTTTCTCCCAAATCTTCTATTTTTTCAATTGCTACAAGTTTTCCTTCTTTAATAATTCCTACCCTATCGCAAACACGCTCCACTTCCGGCAAATTATGAGATGACATAAAAATTGTCGTCCC
>JBBIQZ010000061.1:0-3645 GCA_037442065.1 bacterium
TGATTTGCATACGTTAGGTATTATATACCTTAACGTATCGTTTGTCAACAAATAAATAGCAAATAGGGGATTATTGGGACTGATGTTGTTAAAGCTTAAGGGCAGTTTGTTTCCGAAAAGGTCTGACCCTGTTTTGGCAATGGAATACCCTGAAAAAACAATGTCTCTTTCATCATGGAGTAAGAAAGTTTGATCTAAAAAAAACAAACGGATGACAATAAATAAAAAAGTAAGAGTTACTATTATCTTCTTCATGGCTATAGTATATCATCAGAGTCCAGTTAAAAAATAGGCTTTTCCCCCATCGGCATTGCGAATGAAGGTAAACTTTGGGTCGTCTTTATTTATTTTCATCAAGTCAACAGAATTTTCATTTAAAACACATATTGTTCCTTTTATTCCACATTGATTAAATATTTTTGGCCAAGAATTTTCTTCTATATAGACGACAAAAGGGACAGAGTAATGATATGAATAAATAGTAAGAAGTTTCTCTATTTCTTCATCTTTCGTAGTAATTATCTTTTTGTTGGCTAATTTAATTAGTTTTTCTACTAAATGAATTTTTGCATAGCGGCGCTCGTGGCTATATTTTATTTGGTAATGGCGAAAATATGTTTCAAAAAAGAATAAAGAGGTAGGGATATAAATAGCGATAATAATAAAGAAGACAAATCTATTTTTTAATACTTCAAATAACTGATTGATGCCTTCAATAATAATTAGTTGAACAATAAGAAGTATACCAACACCGGCAAAGATAAATTGACTCGCCGGATATAAGAAGAAAAATATAAAACTTACTGCGATCGGAAAAATTAATTTTTTGATCATTTTCTTGTATTTAATAACGTGATATAATCCCACCAAAAAGGCCGGCAGGAAAAGAGATGGAAAATAACCAATTTTGGGAATTCTTAGATAACTTGTCATGTTTTTGCTTTGGAAGAAAAAACTGGTTAAATTAAGAGAATTTTTTAATAATTCGGCTTTTTCTAATAAATTAGTTAAAGAGAATTTATTGAAGTAGAAGTAAAAAAGCAAATATACAACGATGACAAAATTTCCCCATTTTTTCGGTAAGATTTGAACATTAATTGTTAAGAGAAAAAGAAAAACCAACACGGAAGGGTTGAATTCTTTTGAAAGAATAAATAACCAAGGAGTAGCAACAAGGAATATCAATCCGAGAAAATGGTTTTTAGCTCGGTAAGACAAGATGCTGATAATTATTATTATTAGAGTGAACGAAAAGAGACGCAATATCCAAAACTGTTGAGGAGTTAAAAGATATAGAAGGGATTTGGGAATAAATCCCATTTCGAGGTAGGAGAAAATAGGATATTTAATCATTAAAGACATGGCTTAAATTCAACTTCATAATAAGATTCCAGCTGGTAATTTCCCGGCGGTATATATTTATTGATAAGTCTGAAACAGACTAATTGCTTAAGTTTGATAATTTCAGTTTCTGAAAAAAATCCCCAGATCTTTTTTTGTTTAATATTGATATTGGTAAATTGGATGATATTGTCTAAATCTTGATCGTAATAAAACTTATCAAACGGTTTTATATAGCACCAAGAATTACATTTATACTTTTTAATCTGGGTATATTTCTTCGGCGGTAATAATGTAGCAAAAAGTGGATAAATTTGTGGCTCTCCCAAGAATTCCGGCGTATAAACAATGGCATCAAAATTTTGATAGTTTTCCTTAACTGTTTTCGCTAATTTGTTGGCCTTAAAAAAAAGATGTGTTTTTGTCAATTGTTGATACGGCAAAAAGTAGCTATATACAAAATATCCGACATTAATAAAAAGAAGAGTGCAGAAAATAAATAGATATTTTTTAGAAGTAAATCCTATCATTTCCAACCCGAGGGCAATTAATATAATTTCACTGCCGAGAAAGGTAAGGAATCGTTTAGAATTCATTCCACCATCAGTTATAACAGATGGTAAAGGCGAGACGGCAATCCAGACGAGGATGAGTAGATATATTGGGTCCTTGTATTTTTTGAGAAGGATGACTAAGCCCAAATAGAAAAAAGGTATGGTAACAAAAAACAATATCGGAAAAGGACTATTATCTTGGACGATAATATTCCGGCCATAAGCAAGAATATTAGTGTCGAAATGATTTAGATAATTTTTAATAAAAGTGTAAGTGTAGTAAATAGGCTTATTATGGAGAAACCGGGATAAAATATCATTTTTTGTATGATGGCGAAATTCATTGATTTCCAACACCATTCCTTTATAGAAATTTAATGAGACGTTTTCATAGCGCACTCTGCTTCCACCAGAGAAGTATTGTTTAACAACGGGAATAAAAACAATAATAAAAATGAAGAAAAAGGGAAGCAATTTGTACTTTTTCTGCCACAGGATTATAAAAAAATAAAATAAGTAAAGGAGTGGGCTGACAATCCAGGCAGAGGGATAAGTATATAATGAAACTGCGAGTGATATAATGCTTAAGGAAATAAGATAAGCTCGATGTTTTTTAAGATAGAGGGTAAAAAGCAAAATTGACAAAAAAGTAAAAAAACTCTGAGAGATACTTCCTGAGATTGTTCGTGAAAAAAATATGCCGTATGGAGAAAAAGCCATAAGAAAAACGCCCAAGTAAATAATAATTTTATTTTTAGTTAATTGTTTAAGAAAAATGAATATTAAAGGAATATATAAAGTCCCCAGCAATATTGCCGGAAATCGTAACCAAAACGTAGTTGGTTCAAATATTTTAAAAAGAAGAGCAGCGAAATAAATATCAAAAGGAAGCTTATAATCACCGTATGCTTTAAAAAAAAGAGGAAACGATATTCCCCATTCATCTATCCCTTGCTTGGCAATAGCATAAGCATTGTAGGCGATACTGTACTCATCAACATCAGGCGGAGGATGAATATTTACATTAAAAGCTCTTAATAAGAAGCCTATTATTGTAAGAGTAAAAACGATAAGATACGAGAGATGTAGTTTGGTTTTTTTAAAACAATTTGTCATAACTTTTTAAAACTAATTTCTACGAAACGCTTTTTATTGTTAAAACATATTCAAAAATTATCAAAGAAGGATCTTAGGCCTAAAATATTTGTTCCGATACCCAAACTGGGACAGAATGAGATTTCAGCGGCAAACTCTTTATTAGCAAATCTAACATTAAGTGTATTAATATAACTTTCTATTTTAGCTCCATCTCCGACGGTGAGAAAGATTTTCTTTCCTTTATAAATATTTATTCCTAAAATATCTGCCACATCTGGATGAAAGACACTATAATCAGCACCAGAGTCTAAATATCCATGGAAAAGTATCCAATTATGAGAAGCGTCTTTTATTTCGATAGGAACTACAGGTTCATCGTTAATGTATGGAAAAATCATATGAGAAGATGTTTATCTTTGCGACGAGGAACATGAAGAATGCTAATTTTCTTGTTTGGATACTTTTCTTTGGCAATCTTATAAGAAACAGCCGCATCATAAGTGGCCGCCACCACTTTACCATCAACAATGGCCACCCTTTTTCCGGCATATTTTTGAAAGAGATTTTTTGGGATACCAGTTTTCATGGTATATTAATTATACAGAAATTAAAATATTATTGTCATTAGTTGTTTACTTTGTAAAATTTTGAT
>JBBIQZ010000062.1:0-3574 GCA_037442065.1 bacterium
TATACGCGTATCAAGCGAGGAGACCTCGAGACACCCCTTTTTGTCAGAAAAGATAAAATCCAAAATGATTAGAAACCAAATAGTCATTGTTATATTTTTTCTTATTATTGCAGCTCTTCCTAGGCTTTTCTACCTAGGGAAAATACCGGTAAGTATGAGTGATGATGAGGTGAGGTTAGTTTATAATGCCTACAGTATTTGGGAAACCGGTAAAGATATCAATGGGCGAAGTTTCCCATTGGCCTTTTTGGTTAGTGGTTATGCTTTTAATCCGGTTCCTATTTATATAATCAGTCCTTTTGTGGGTTTATTAGGGTTAAATATGGTGACGTCGCGACTTCCTTTTGCGATTGCCGGTATCATAACAGTTATCTTGCTTTACCCCCTGACAAAAAACTTACTAAAGAGTAAATTCATAGCTACTTTTTCCACTTTAGCTTTTGCATTTTCTGTTTGGCATTTACAGCTCTCCCGTTTTGCCTACGAGGGTGTTTTTGCTCTCCTTTTTAGTGTATCCGGCATTCTTACGTTTCTTTCAATTCAAAAAGGCAAATTTTTTGCCTTAATTCTTTCGATGGTATTTTTTCTCTTTACTTTTTATAGTTATAGTGGAATAAAAATAATTTTGTTACCCATGATTGGTATCTTAATTTGGTACAAATACAACGAGCTTAATTTTAAACAATTACTTTTTACTGGGTTTGCCGTTTTTGCGATACTTGTTTCCTTTATTTATTTAAGCAGGACCCAGAACGCCGCTTCTTATGGTCAGGGACAATTTTTTTTCCAGGAAACAGAAGTTGCGGCTAACGCAGTAGAAATAGAAAGACGGGCCTCTTGGGCGCCAGAAATTTTAAAGAGAATGTACCACAACAAATTTACTTACTGGTCGAGGATTTTCCTTGATCATTATACTTATGCCTTTTCTCCGCAGTATCTTTTTACAAGTCAAGAGGGAAACGGAATATTTTCTATCTGGTCAAGAGGACAAATGTATTATATAGAGGCGCCCCTTCTAATTTTAGGCTTGATTTATCTTTTTTACAAAAAGAGAAAAGAAACAATCTTGTTGCTCCTATTTCTAACAATCGCTCCTTTGCCATCTGGTTTAGGCCCGGAACCAATTACTTATACCATTCGCTCAAGTTTTATGCTTCCCTGGTTGATGATTTTAGTTGGGGCAGGCATTTACTCAATTTATTATTTTCTCCAAAACAGAAAACTAATGATTGTTCTTTATGCTTGTCTAATATCTAGTTATATTTATTTAATTGGTGGCTATCTTACTCAATATTATTTTGAGTGGCCAAGGTATGGTGCTAAATATTATGCAAAGGCAGCTCAAGATCTGGTTTCTCTCGTTAATAAAGAAAAACAAACTAAAAAACTAATTATAATAAGCCCAGCTAGCTCTATGGTCCTTCTCCATTATGCTTTTTACAATCGTCTATTTCCCTCTATAACCCAGGAATTATACAGAAAAGATCCGCTTAAATTTGAGAATATTATTCTGGAGAAAAATTGTCCTGATTTTAGCCAAGAATACCCTCTTGAAAATGCACCCATAAGGTCGTTACTTATTGTCTCTTTTGACTGTGCAACCATTTATGAAAATTTGGACTCCATTAAGCCAAGTTATTCGATTAAATCGCCGGAGGGTGAAAATGAGTTTTTTATTTACGAAAATTAAAGGAGCTAAAACCATTGTGCTTCTTATCTCGAGGGATTAACTTGTTTTTCATACAGCAAATTTTCATAAACCTTAGAAAAACCTTCAGGAAAATCAACGGCAACTAAAGATTCTACCCCATCAGGATACTTGAAGGATTTTACTATTCGAGTTCCTTTTGGGAAACTACAGGTTAGTTTGGAGACGATTAGTGCATCTGCTTTTTCTACCAGGGGAACGTTCGGACAATCATTTCTGATTATTTTGATATTCCCAATATTATTCCAATTGAAGTTAAGGCCCTTGCTCTTGATCAATTCCTGGTAAACTACAGGATCAACTCGATTGTAAAAGAGAAAATAAATATAAGGTTCGGTAGAATTGAACGTTAGATAAATATTTTTATACTGTGTCTTGGCAGAATTTAAATAATTGACGAGTTCTTTCATTTCATAAAATCGGTACCAGGGTCTGTGCCGATAGCTATGGACTATATATTGATGAAAAAAATAAGAAATATTCCAGAAATTTGCCAAGATAACCAAAAATGCCACAAGTGTTCTCATTTTGACTGAGCTGATTCGTTGAAAAGTGTCCAATAGACCTAAAGCAACAAACCATTGAAATCCAGGCAATAAGGATAAAGCCCGTTGGCTATTGGGGGCATCTTCTATCGTTAAAGAGGCCGAAAAGGCCCCAAGAATGACCCAAAATAAAATTAGAAATTTGTTAGAAATTATTTTACTGGAGGGCATTTTAAACAAAACGATGATTCCCCATAAAAGAAATGGTAATTCCCAAAAATAGATTGCGCCTACATTGGGAATATAATAGCGAATTGGAAACCCCCCTTTAAAAATTAAGAAATCCGAAGAAAAATAGGCCAAGAAATTTTCGCTTAGTTTTAAGCCGAAGTTAACAAGTTTGTTGTGAAAAATGCGAGTTACGACAATTGGGTGTGAAGCCCCGTCTTCTCTAAGCTGTTCCTCAAGCAACAGTTTAGTACCCTGCTCGTGAAAGACGCTTACTTGGTTAAAGCGGCTTATGGATGTTCTCCAAAATACAGCAAAAGGGAAGGTAAGGTAAATAAATAGGAAAAGAATAAAAAAGAGAAATACACGTTTCTTTTCTTTTAGTGCCATTAAGAAAAATAATAATAAGAAGACCGGAATTATTAATCTCGTCGAGTAGTATGAGAAAAAACTTAAAGTATAAAGAAAATAAGAAAAGAGGACAAACATGGCCGAATTTTTCTGGAGTGCTTTCCAGGCAAAAAAAGTTCCTAAAATGAAGAAGAAAAAACAGACAACAGCATCGGAGGTTGCCCTCGATAGATTAATATGCCAAGGTGATATGGCAAACAAAAAAGTGGATAGTAAAGAGAAAACCCTGTTTTTGAAAATTTCTTGAGTGATTAGGAATACTAAGGGGATAGAGATGATTCCTATTGTCGCCGTATTAATCCTTGTTCCTAACTCCGATAAGCCAAAAGTTAGGATGCCAGGGATTGATAAATAAGCGATACCCAACGGTCTTTCAAAATCCCAAATCTTAAGATGGGTTGGTAACAACACACCAGTTTCGTCTCTGCCGGTTTTTAGGAGGGAAAATGCGTTATAGCCAACCTGGGCTTCGTCGATATGGAAGCCATAAGGAACCTCTGAGAGCCTATATGTTCTAAGAAAAAAACCCAACGCCACAATCAGAACCAGAAGAACAATCTGATTAAAGAATAGTTTTTTTAAAGAAAACATTTAGGGTATAATTAAGGTATAAGGTATAGTGAATGACAAAGAATTTACTTTCCCATAAAATTCTGTTTTTACTTATTTTGATATTAGCAGGAATCCTGCGTTTTTACAAATTAGGAGAAGTGCCGCCTGGACTTTCTTGGGATGAGACGGC
>JBBIQZ010000063.1:0-3512 GCA_037442065.1 bacterium
TCTGTCTTCTCCTTTCCTCCTTCTGTCTTCTAACTTCTTCTTGATATTCTGGAGTTAACCGGTATCTCTCGCGGATTGGGTCAGTAGGATCCCAGTTATAACCACAATCTTGACAGAATGCTGGCCTGACAAGGTGACCATACTCGTTAGTGAGCACGATAGCAACATTAGTACTCTCACAGTTCAGACATCTAAGTGGCACCGCAATCACCTCCTTGAGTTTGTTAAAGAGCGTTTAGCGAAGTGGGTCATAGAGCTTTCTTATGAGTTAGGTGGTAGGCAGTGAGGACTGGTTCTCTGGCCCACTTCGCTGTTTTATGGTTCGTTGCTACTGATCGCTACTTCTTTTGCTGCTGTTCTCGGGCAACTTTCTCGATTGCCCTATCGATAGCCCTGTCCCGGGACTCTTTGCGGGTCCTTCCTAGAGCCTCGCCCACTTGCCTGTCTTGATAATAGACTCTGGTTTTGTGGCCGAACTCCAGGAACCCATCAGGTTTACCCGTCTTCACCTTCCATTTGTGCTCAGGCATCTTTTTGCCTCCTTAGAAGATTCTCACTACCTACCACCTTGTTAAGGTTCAAACCAAGCCCTTAGCTTAGTTCTGTCTTCAGACTAAAAAATCCCCCAACGAAGGATAGGGAAAGTTTGGAGAAAGTCTACTTAAAATTTCTCCCGCAATCAAAATGGAAAGTCCAAAGATAGGCGCCGCAGTTTTTACAATAGCGCCGAAAAAAAGAATAAGTTTGTCTTTTGCAGACCGGACACAAAGAAATCTCCTTAAAATTGGTTTCTCGCGTTTCCACGCAATTGGCTAATTTATGGAAATATTTTCCGCAATCTGGACATTGAATCATTTCCGATTTTTTACCCCTCGACCTTGCTCGGGGTAAACCCGGTTTCTTACAACTAAAACAAATGGGCATGTTACTCCTACAATGCTCAGTCTAAAAAAATAGCCCAGCGAAAACTATGGAAAATTTAAAGAAAGAGAACTAAAAAATTTTGTTGAGTATTTTAATATCAAGATTAGATGGCTCCAGTTTAATCCAAAAATCAACTAATCCGCCAGAAACCTTAAAAGGTAATGATTTTTTAGTATATTTTTTAACTGCTTTGGCTAGGGGGGAAACAATTTTACTTTGCATCTCATTGCGGTCTTGAGAATAAGAAGATTGGGGTAATTTGGAATTGGCAATGCTTTTGCCTAAATTTTCTGAAAGAATGCTCAAAATCTCAATTGTCGCACTTGAACTTGGAATTTCTTTATAGGTTAGTTGTTTACCCCTTACATAAATATCGCCCTCAATGGCATCCAGAAGTAGATCAATCTTTGGTCTTTCTTTTTCAAAATCTTCCAAAGAGGTCAGCTCGGTTTGAGAAATACCTTCTTTAGTAAAACTTTTAAGAGAAATAGAACCTTCAGAGATAAACTTAGAATAAATTCCTTCCGCCAAATGTTGCTCAACTTTCACCCCTTCTTCTTCAAACCCATCAATCCAAGAAGCGTAATCAAGCCAAATATCTTCTTTAGTTTCTTTTCTAAGCTCAGCAATTAATTCATCAATTTTATCCCTTAAACTGTGATAATTAACCACAAAAAGAATATCGCCCCTTTTCCCTGAGGTGACTAATTTACAACCTGCCCCAAAATCATCTCCTAAATCTCTTATTTTTTTATCAATCAAAAAGCAAAGTTTATCTAAAATTAAGGAAGAGGCATTTAAAGAATCGAGTAATTTATGATTGGTGTTAATTGCTCCCAATAAATAGCGAAGGGCTGATTCCGAGGATCCTGATTTAAAGACCCACGATAAACCATAGAGAACCTCTAAACTAACAGTAGCAAGTGCCTTAATATAGGGTTCTAAAATTTCGGATTCTGGTCTTCTAATAATTTCAGAAAATAAAATTTCATCTTTAGGGATTTTTTGTTTTTTAATGATTTGTTTCCATTCTTTTGCAAGATCATTTAGAGTCCAACGAATATCTTCAAGGGATTTGTGGCCCCCTTCGGTAGTTCCAATATCTCCGGAATAAATCAAACCGAAATCTATCGGCCATTCACCGGTTAAATTTAAATTCCAAGAGGGATCAATCTCATCAATTCTAAAAGCAAAATATTTTCTTTGATTACCTCCACTTCCCTTCTCGATGAAATAAAGAATAGGATAAGAAGAGCCAGCTAAGGAAGCAAAACAACTAGCACCGGAGGAAAAACCGGTATGAAGAATCGACCAAATTTTCCAAGCAGTTCTAAAAACCTGGTCAAAATCTTTATCTAGAGATAAATGGCAAATAGGGATTTGGCTCCAATGAGTTATTTTTTGATAAGGAAGAAGGTTGTAATAAAGATAGAAAGCAGTAGCTAAAGCAGACGGTGCCGAAGAGAAAGCGTGTGAAGCAGAAAAGCCGCTTCCTGGTAGAAATTCACCTAAAATATTGATTCTAAAGCCTGTTTCTTTATTTATATTTTGATTTTTTAACCAGTTATCTAAAAAATCGAACAATTTATTTTGTTTAACATCTGGAAGACTCCAAGGCTCAAAGCGCCCACGAGAAGGAGCAAAATGGAGAATCTTACCTATTTCAAAAATGGGTGTAGTAAGTGGTTCTAATCCTACATAAATTCTAAAAGGGAGATTCTGCTTGATTGCTAATCCTCCATACAGGGCTCCGAACTCGCCTGTCCAAAAGAAACTTGCGGGCGCCGATACCACAATCGGGCATTTTGAAAAAAAATCCCGATAAATTTCAGGAAATTTAGCCTGCAAGGATTTTGAATTCATAATAAGCCGGTTTTTCATAAAAACCTTTCTTTGAATCCAATTATAATCTGTTCCAATTCAAAAATCCAGCTTTTAACTAAAAAAGTCACAAATAGAAAAAGCCCGCCGAGGCCCGGAGAGCCGAAGCGGGCAAAAAAGAATAATTTTCATCACTCCTCTTGAGAGGGAATGACGATTTCTCCGACATCAACATCGCTGCCGGAGATAATGACTTTTCTTTCTGTTATTGTCTCCCAAAAAGGAAGCCATATTTTCAACCTATATTCCCCATCGGGAAGCGGCGTAATCATACTGAAATGTCCATCCTCATCAATCCGGCTCTGGCCATAAGGACCTCCACTATCTGGTTCAAATACGGCAGCCCCTAACTTAGAAAAACCGGATTCTAAACTTGCTCTATAAGCAGGGTCAATCACAACTTTACCTGAGACTCTATAGTATTTACGAAATGTAATAGTCCCCAAGAAGATACCTTCTTTTGCTTTTTCTTCCGTAATATCAATCCTTCTCTTGTAGGGCTCATAAAGATCAGCTCTTTTTAAGGCGTAAAAATGACTAAAATCTTTTCCTTCCCAATCTTCTCCTTTTATAATATAAAAACCGAAAGGTCCTTCACGGAATATCTCGGTGACTGGCACTGGTTTATCCGAAGGCACCACCTGCCAGACACCCGGAATTGGCAGCTTCTCCCGCTTCTGGCCCATGTATGAAAGGGGTATTTCAAA
>JBBIQZ010000064.1:0-3340 GCA_037442065.1 bacterium
GATCAAGATAAATTAAAGTGCAAAATTTTTGAAAAAAATTTTGCTTATGTGCAAAGTAAAATACCTGCCCTTGTTGCTTGATAAATTATTTTCTAACGGGGCTCGCCAGACAGATTTTTGGCGCAAAGTTATTTGTGTGTCAATTTAATGACAGGACAGTACAGATTATGTATAATAAAATAAAAGAGTATGAAATTTTACCGACGCAAAACTAAATTACCGACCAATTTACCGCTTTTATCCCAATTACGCAGGATAGGGAGTAAGACCCCCAGTAATTTTGCAGCTTCTTTAATACTTAATAGCTTCTTGCATTAATAAATATATAAGATTTTTGCTAAACCTTAGTAGAGTATTGTAATTTATTGAACTAGTTTGGTATTGAAAGGTTATCCACAAATACCCTTTATAAACACATATAAAAACAGTTGTGTATTATGATATGAAGAGGAGATATTTTTATGAATCTTTTACTAACAAAATTTAAAACGACTTTCCAAAATATCGCCCCAAAGATTAACCCCGTTATTGCGCTTATTATAGGCGTCATTTTGATTGCCGGATTGACTTTATACTTTATTCCAAAAGACCTTATCCCCAAATGGGGGGGTGATGAGAATACCATAAAGAAGGAAATCGCTGTTTCAAAAAATGGTCAATCTATCAGCGCACCTAATTTAAACGAAGTCGCCCAGTTAGGAAACTTAGAAATAACTCTGCAGGGCATTGAAGAGGGGATGGCAAGGACATTAGAAGTAGATGAAGAGGGCAAAAGAATAGAAGCTGGTTATTTTGCAATTGGGATTAAAGTTTTTAATTTCAGCAGAGATACGAAAGAAGTTTTTCATGTTCAGTTAACAGATAACAAGGGGAATCAATATAAAGAAAACTATTCAATTTTGTCTTATCTCAGCGGTGTTAGAAGGTATGGTTGCGACCAGAATGTTTATCCTATGATAATATGTGAGGGGACTATAATCTTTTTGAAACCCGCCAAAGCCGATACGGCAAAGAAAATCAGACTGACATTTTATGTAGAATCAAGCAAGAAAAAAATTGTTTATGAGTTTGAGAGCTAAGTAATGAAAAAAAAGAAATTCTATAATTCCGCCCCTACGAAAGATTACTCCAAGCCCTATCCCAAACAAAAATATGAAAGGGTTTATCTTTGGATTATTAAAATAGGAATTTATTTGGTTTTATTGACCCCTCTTATTATTAGTAGAAGCGGGTTTCTTTTTCCTTTTGTTTCCCCAAAAACTGTTTTTTTCCGGGTTCTGGTAGAAATTATTTTTGCCGCATATTTAATTTTAGCCCTTCAGTTCCCACAGTATCGACCGCGTAAAACCCCGCTTTTTATAAGCATAGGGGTATTTATGGGCGTTACTATTCTTACGGCACTTACCGGCGTTAACCTGCACCAAAGCATCTGGAGCACATTTGAACGAATGGGAGGTGTTTTTACATTCTTACATTTGTGGGTCCTTTTCATAATTCTGGCCTCCCTATTTCAGGATGAAAAAGAATGGAAAGGCTTTTTAACAGGATCAATAATCGTAGCAACAATTGTCAGTGTTTATGCTTTTATGGCACCCAAAGTTTCCCAGGGCGGCGGTACCATTGGCAATACGAGTTTCCTAGGCGCCTATCTTATTTTTAATATATTTTTAGCGGGACTCCTTTTTTTAGAAGAAAAAGGCAAGTGGCGCAACGCCTGGGGTGTTCTATACGGTTTGACTTTTTTTCTTATGACTTGGAAGCTTCTTACCAGCGATGCCCAAGCCGCAACTTTGTCCTTCTTTGGCGGAATCTTCCTTTTGTTCCTTTTTTACAGTCTGAAGTTTACAGGGGAAAGGGGCAGAAATTATTTGGTCGGCTTTATCACATTTTTGGCGATTTTTGGCATTATCGCCGGCGTGCTCGGCCGGGGAATAATTACACAAAAAGTCGCGGAAATTGCTAAAAAAGGTACTATTCAATCCAGATTTTTGGTTTGGAAAGGGGGTTGGAACGGTTGGAAGGAGCGTTTCTGGCTGGGTTGGGGGCCTGAAAATTTCAATATCGTTTTTAATAAATATTTTGATCCACGACTAGCTTATCCGGAGTATGGAGGAGATATTTGGTTTGACAAAGCTCATAATATTATTTTGGAGGTAGGTGCAACCTCAGGCACTATTGGGATTCTTTCTTATCTTTCTATTTTTGGAGCCGCACTTTTCCTTTTATGGAAAAAATATTTTCTTACTAAAGAAGGGTTTTTAATCGCTTCCTTTTTAAGCGTGACTTTGATAGCTTATTTTGTTCAGAATCTTACTACCGGGCTCGATCTGATAAGCAGCTATATAATGTTATTTTTGGTGCTGGCCTATGTTGATTTTTTGGTTCAGCCGGCTCAAAAAGATGATTCAAGAAGATGGGCATTAGGAACGAGAACGGTTCGCCCCACTTTTATTATTATTTTAGTCCTTGCTACCATTTTTATCGTTTTTAAAGCTAATCTTCAACCGCTTTGGGCAAGCCGCTGGGTTGCCGAAGCGCGAGTCAATCCTTATCAACGAACTTTTGATGAAATGTTAGATGCTTACGAGGCAAAAGTTCCGAAAATATGGTGGGGGAAATCGGAGATCCGCGAGAATTTAAGTGAAATAGTTAGTGATCTTGTTGTGGGCATACCGGCGAATCAACTTCGTCAGGATTTTTTGCGCGGGCTTAAGTTAGCTGCGTCTGAAAGCGAAAAAAACATTCAAGAAAATCCCCTGGACTTCCGCCGTTACATCGCGGCAGGAATTACTTATAATATCTTATCCCAACCTGATCCCAAATATATTACTTTGGCTGAGAAAACACTGAAAGAAGCCATAAAATTAAGTCCCAATAATTTTCAAGTTTATCAGTTGCTGGGACAAAATCGTCTCTACGCCAAGGATTTTGAAAAAAGTATTGAATATTTTAAGAAAGCCGTTGGGCTTGCTCCTAAAATAGCTTCCTCCCATTGGTATCTTAGCCGAGGTTATAGAGCTGCCGGCAAAAGCGATTTGGCGTTGGAGTCAGCCAATCAAGCCGTTGCTTTGGGCTACTCAACCACCAGTATTGATTATTTTACGTACAGGGCGAGTCTCTATTTAGAGATGGGTAATGCCGCAAGAGCCTTAACTCTGTATAGAGCGGCTATTGAAGTTTATCCGACAAATCCTCAACTTCATATTAACTTGGCTACTCTTTATAAAAATTTGGGCGACAAAGAGAATTCATTAAAAGAAGCATTAAAAGCAAAAGAGCTCGATTCTAATCTTGCTTTCCCTATCGATGAATTTATTAAATCATTAGAGCTGGCCCCTGC
>JBBIQZ010000065.1:0-3295 GCA_037442065.1 bacterium
CATCGGTCTTATTCTAATATTGTTGGTGGCTGTTTTCAAACATTACCCTATTATTACTGAAAAAGGCGGCATGACAAGCCACGCTGCTCTTCTTGGTCGCGAGTTTGGAATACCGGTTGTCTTAGGGATAGATAATGCTACAAAGATTATTGCTAGTGGTCAAAGAGTAATGGTTGATGGCACAAAGGGAAAAATAGAGATTTTTAAAAAAAATTCAATAATGTTTGCCCAATGGGATATTACCGGCATCTGTAATTTGCGCTGTGTTCATTGTCGAGCTTGGAGACTGCGCAAAATAAACCAACTTTCTACCGAAGAGGCCCTAAATCTTTTAGATCAATTATCTGGATTAAAAATACAAACTTTAAATTTCTCTGGTGGAGAGCCATTTCTAAGAAAAGATATTTTTCAATTGTTAGAGCATAGCAGAAACTTTCCTCTTATTACTATTACTACTAATGGGACAATGTTGTGGAGAAAGGATTGGGTAAAGAAACTTAGCTGTTTCAAAAATATCAGAATTTCTGTTAGTCTTGATGGACTAAAAGATATTCATGATGCTTTTAGACAAGTACCTGGCACTTTTGATCGGGTAACCCAAGCTATTAAAAATTTAACAAAACATAAAATAAGAACTTCTATCCGATTTACCCTCTCTTCTTATAATACAGATCAAGCATTACCGCTATATGAACTTATAGCGAGACACTGTAATATAGAAAGTTTTAATATTCGCGGTGTACTTCCAGCCGGAAGAGCAACTTCTTCCTTGATGCCGTCTAAAAAGATTTACAAAGAAACAATAAAAAAACTTTTTAATGCAACTAAAAAATGGAAGATACCGATAATCTCTGGCGATCCTATTTTACTCCCTTTATTTCCACAATTATTGGGAGACGTCTGGAGACAAATGGGCAAAAGAGTTTATTCTGAGATATGCGGTGGTTGTTTAGCTGGTGATGAGATTATCTATATTAAACCTAATGGTGATGTTGGTGCCTGTGCTTATTTGCCAATAACTGCCGGGAACGTAAAGAGACAGTCTTTAGTGGAGATTATTAATAAGATGAAACTTTTTCAAAAACTAAATAACTATAAAGAAAAGCTTTTGGGGAATTGTGGGAAGTGCCGGTTTAAATATTTGTGCGGGGGATGCCGTGCAGCCGCATTGGTATTGAATAACCATCTTTATGCCGAAGACCCTAGATGTCTTATTCACTGAGAATTAAAAGTTTAATTATGTCTTAAAGAGAGGGGTGAAAAAATATGAAAAAAAGGAAAATAATCACCTGCAGAATGTGCGGTTAAATAAAATCAAATAAATTTTTATGAGGAGATACCTAAAAGAAAAGCTCCAAAAGGAGAATATTTATAATATTGTACAAAAATGTAAAGCCGCGCTAAACAAGGGCCATCTAACTGATAGCAAGTGGGAAAAGAATCAGATCGAGAAGATAAGGAAATATAAAAACCTTGAAAGATTTTGTTATGAACGAAAAATTGCTCAACTAAATTATGATAAATTTTGTCGACTTTTAGAGAAAAAGCTTCCTATAATAGAGAAAATAAGAGATTCTAAAAAAAGACTTTCTAAGCTTCTTCCTTTTTTTGAGGAAGCCTTAAGAATTGATGGGGTAAGAAGGTCTTTCGACTATACCTTTAATCTTCCAGGCAATATTTTGGATTATTATATTTCTCAACTTGAGGATTTTCTTCAGAAAAACTTTTCTTCCCAAAAAAACAAAACTCAAATAAAAGAGTGGATAGCAAAATTAGTAAATATCAATCCCTACAAAAGTTACTCCTTTTTAGAATTAAGAAATATGTTGACCCTCTTATCTTTATTTCCCAAGTTAGCAAAAATAAAGGACCGAACCCGATTTTTTAAATATTTAACTATGGCTACGAGAAAGGGCTCCATTTATGCTAAAAAAATTAGAGAATGTTGTCAAAAACACGCAAGGGGTGATCTAAATTCATTAGCAAAAAAACTTGTTCTCTATATTTACCAATATGCTGGCCAAGAAAAGATTTTACTTAGACAATTAATCAATAAAAAAGATGCGATAAATAGAAATAAACTAAAAACAATCAAAGAAATAGAAAAATTTCTTTCCCAAAACGAAAAAATAATTTTTAGGACCCTTGTTGATAAAATAACACATTTAATCTATATCAATGAATACGAAGACCCGTTTCGCAATAATAATATGGATGGATTGGCCGACTATTTTTTAAGGAAAAACATTGCCAACGCCCTTCATCAATTAAACAAAATTAAAAGTTTAGAGCCAATGGATTATCCTCAACGATATCTTTTAAGAAAGACTCAAACAATTTTAAAAAAATGAGTATTTTTCCGAGAGTAATTGATCGAGAAAAAGACAAATTTATTACTTTACACATGCACATTGAAAATAATGGTGACGAAAACATTAGAGGGATGATAAAATTCATTATTACTACTCCAAATGGCGAGAAAAAAAAGATTGAAGACAGGGTTTTGATTAAAAAAAGGACCAAGGAAAACAAGTATTATAAATACAAAGTTAAAAAAAACATGATACCGGGGCGTTATTATGTTGATGGTAGATTTTTTTTTAAAGGCGGACAAGTGAGGTCGAAAACTTATAAGACTGATTTTTTTGATATCATCTATGAATAAAGAAAGAACTTTGTTTTATAGTCCTAATTATCCGACCGCTTTCTCCGAATTTAGTCGCCGCTACCTTCTTGCTTTTGAACTATTTAGGCAGTCTCCTCTTATTAATTTTTATCAAGTCATTTCTGACTTTGAGGCAATTGATCCGGCTTCTCTTATCCTTATCCATAAAAAAGACTATGTTGTCAGGTTAAGTAATATTATGTTGGGAAAGAAGAGAGATAACCAAATCCCCCGAGACGGACTGGCATTTGATCTCATAGCCACAAAAGGATCAGAATTAGCAGTGGATTTTGCTTTTAATCAAAATTCAATTGCCTATCATCTTGGTGGAGGCTTCCATCATGCCTCTGCCAGCGCTCCCGGTGCCTACGATTATTGTAATGATGTGGCATATAGTGCTGCTAAAGCTATTAAGCTTGGGGCAGACAAGGTTTTAATTATTGATTTAGATGTTCACCATGCCAACGGCACTGAGAAGATTTTTTGGAATGATGATCGAGTGATCCAAGTTTCTTTCCATGGATCAGGGATTTATCCTGGAACCGGCCTCTCTCAAAACACTGGGGGGAAAGAAGCGCCCTACACAAAATTTAATCTTCCGTTACCGGCAGGAACAGGAGACGAACTATA
>JBBIQZ010000066.1:0-3226 GCA_037442065.1 bacterium
CCAAAGCGGTTCTCTTCTTGGGTGTTTTTTAAGATATCTTTTTTGATTTCCGGTAAGATTCATTTTAAAATATTTTTTAAATTTTTTGAGAACACCTTTAGAAAATCATAATTCGACACTAGGGCTCTGTATCCATTTTCGCCAAGTTTTTTAGCAAGAGAAGAATCAAACACTAGTCTTTTAATCGCTCTTTCTAAGTCTTTTTCATCTCCAAACCTTACCAATAAACCACCACGAGCATTATCGATAAGTTCTTTCACAGATGGGATATTTGCTCCAATTACTGGCTTCTTTTTGTGCCAAGCTTCAAGATAGGTTAAACCAAAAGACTCGGCCAAAGAAGGCATACAGAATATATTACATGCGCCAAAAACAATTTCTTTTTGTTTCTCCTCAACATACCCAAGGTCAAGAAGAAAATCAAGATCCCTTTTTTTCTTGCACTTGTTCCATTCCGGAGTAGCATTTCCCAGGGTTATTAGGACATATGATGGATCATTTTTATATAAATTTTTAAAAGTGTTTACAAGGGTAAAAACTCCTTTTTGACGAATTTTACTCCCTGCAAATAAAATAATTTTTTTGTTTTTTAGCTTAAATTTCTTCTTAAAATTGGCAATTTTGTCTTTGATTTGGTTAATATCGCTCATTTTGGAGAAGTTCAAAAAAAGAGGAATGACAGCAAACCTTCTGTCAGGTATTTGAAAGATTCTTTTGATGTCATCTTTCTCCACGTTTGAGAAAACATGAATCAAATCAGCTTTTTCCAAGACTTTTTTTAACTCTGGGTTGTGATAATCCGGAAGCAAAGAGTGAAAACAGGGCATAAGAATAAATTCTGGCCGAGGCGTTAATTTTTCTATTGCGTCTGCAACCTGTTTATTTAAATAAACAGGAAATGGTGAGGAATAGATGATATCAAATTTTTCTTTCTTTAGTAAATTTGCTAGGCCAGTTAGGTTCGGTCCACTGTAAAGAAGCTGAAGCTTGTTGAACAAGGGTTTAGGTATTAAAAGTTTAAAGTGTCTTACTAAAACTAAACAGATAAAAGATAGGAGTTGTTTGCAGTTTAGTCTATAAACTTTAACGCCATTGATAATTTCAAATTTATTTTTAATTTCTTGACCAAAAATAGGATCATACCACCACCGAGCATTTAACCCATCTGAGGTGACAACGGTGCAGTCATACCCTTTCTGCGTTAAACTCTCTGCTAACTCTCGGACAACAACACCCGAACCTGAAAGTGGCGCTGGTAGATACAAAGGCGTGACAAACGCTATTTTTTGTTTCATTTTTTAATAAAGTCTTGAACAAAAAGTACTATGGAGATTATAACAAGTGTTAGCAGCTTAAGTAATAAACTTGGACCACGGTCATTTTTAAGCAAAGTTAAAAGGCGGTTGCGGCGGATATAAAAGTTTTGCCGGCAGGATGAGACATTTTGTTTGAAGGTTAAAGACCCTTTGTGGTAGATTAAAGCCTTGTGGCAGTACCAACACTCTCCGCCGCGTTTTTTAGCTCTTAAGGAAAGATCAACATCTTCGTAGAAATATTTAAATCGTTCATCAAATCCTCTAAGCTTCCAAAAAAAGTCTTTATCGATCACGAAGGCTGTTGCGTTAGCATAGTCTATGCGAAAATTTTTATCATACTGTCCTTTGTCCTTCTCACCACGGCCAATAGCAAAACCAAAGCCAAAAAAGTTGTATCTGCCCCCGACGTTGTCAATGATGTGGTTTTGACGATGAAATAGTATTTTCGGCTGAACGAGGTATTTAGGCTCGCCCTTGCTGAAATCAACAAGTTTTTTAATACAATTTTTATCAATCACAGTATCGCTGTTGAGAAAAAAGAGCTTGTCACCCTGTGCCTCTTTGGCCCCCCAATTGGCCCCGCCGGTAAAAAAAAGCTGTTTGTCCGATTTAATGAGTCTAACTTTTTTATTTTCCTTATACTTTTTGGTTAGATATGCCCAGCTGCCATCAGTTGAAGCATTATCCACCACAATTATCTCAAAACTTTGGTAGTGAGAAGCAAGGACTGAGTTAACACACTCGCCGATAAAATCCTTACCATTGTAGTTAACAATGATGACTGAGACTTTCATATTTTTTGGGCGACAATGCAGACCGCGGCGCCGTTGGAATCGGTCACTCGCGCCTTTATGAAGTACTTATAAATCCGTTTTCTAAAAAAAGTTTCATAAATCCATCTTGATAACTGTTTATTGATTATTTCTGGGAGATAAAGGGGGACGTATAAAATCAAGAGAAAATCCCAAAATTCCAGCGCCTCTTTAGACATGTAATAATAACCATTGATGACTTTGAAATTAAAATCTTTAAGAATTGAAGACCATTCTTCAATAGAGTGACTGTGATAGTGCTGGTGTTTTTTATCCCTTAGTTTTCCGTAAACTTGAGCAAGTCTTTTGAGATTAAAATAGCTAAATATGCTGTATTTTCCGAAACAATGACTGGGAGTAGTAAAAATAAATAATCCATTTTTTACCAGGATTCTTGAGACTTCCTTCAAAACTGAGCCCAAATCTTTTATATGTTCGATTGTACAGTTAGAAAACACTAAATCAACGCTATTATCTTCTAAAGGAATATCTGTAGCACTAGCAAGAATTACCTTTTTACAAGCACCTCCTTTTTTCGCCTGTTTAACAGAGATAGGGTTGACATCTAGTCCGTAATCAATTCTTTTGTCAAAAATCGCTGCGGCGGCAATACCATCACCGCAGCCAAGATCAAGGATAGATTTAGATTTAAAGAGACCACCCAACCTTTCTTTTAAAAGTTTAAGCTCAATACTGCGAAACAAAATTGTGGAAGGGGCGATGTACCTTTCAATTTTAGAAAAAAATAATTCCCGATCTTTCATTAAAAAGGCCTCCCCATTATGTAAGCAAAAGCCTTTCCTAAATAATAAGAAATTTTTCTTTTTGCTCCAACCATAGAAAACAGTTCTTGGTCACTAATTTTTCTGGTTGATTGTATCAGTTTTCGTTTTCTTAAGGTCTTTAGACAGTTGATGAAATTCCATCGTATTCCTTTTAAGATAGCAAAGCCTTTTCTTATATCTAGTTTTAACAAAAATAAAATTGAAAGAATCAACCAACAGCTAATGTTTGTTGGTAAAATCAAAATTAATTTTTGCGTTCCTAAGTTTTTAATGAGGGTAGCGATTATGTTTTTACAGCCTCGATAAACCACCT
>JBBIQZ010000067.1:0-2950 GCA_037442065.1 bacterium
TGCACACGGTAGACAGCGGGAACAAGCTGTTCGGTTTGTCGTAGCAAAGCAACATATAATGGACTGGAATATTTGGACAGTAAATTTCAATTTTATAGATATAATTGTATAATAGAAGCATATAAAAAAAACAATATATTTGGATAAACAAAAAGCCCGGATTGCCGTCGAAAAAATAATTAAAAGGCCGAAAAATAATTTAATATTCCTTTTTAAAATTATATCTTAAATCTCTAAATTTATTGTCTTGACAAAGTAATCCACCTTAGACCTCTCTGTTATTTCCTACGGAATTATGACCAGACATTCAGATTTATTGCTAATATTGTGAATTTTCGAATGCTACAAACATTGCATACCTGTATAGCATCCGAAAATTCACAAATCTGATTTAGAATTGTCTCTAATTTTAGTTATTTCGCAAAAGGTCTATAGATTAGATAATTTTAAGGATATTTATGAAAATTCTTGGAATAAGCAATTCGCATGATTCCAGTGCCGCAATAATAATTGACGGCATTATTGTTGCGGCATCTGAGGAAGAACGATTTGATCGGATTAAACACAGTAAAAATTTTCCCATAAACGCTATTAAATTTTGTTTAGAGAAATCATCTTTATTAATAAATGAAATTGATGAGGTCTGCGTTTCGATGGATTGGCTCGTGAGAGCAAAATCGAGATTCGACAACATATATTCATCACAAGACATTGATTTATGCGAACGAGCCGTTGAATGGGCAAGAGATGATATAAATAAAAGAATAAATACAGAGAGAATAATAAGACAAAATTTGGGATATAACGGTAAAATTTCATTTTTTGACCATCACGATTGTCATGCCGCTGCCTGTTATTTTCCATCAAAATTCAAAGAGGCAGCAATTCTCACTATAGATGGAGCAGGCGAGCAGGCTGCTACTAGAATATATCACGCCAAGGGAAATAAATTTTTTAAAAAAATACAATTTGATTTCCCCAATTCTTTGGGTGCGCTATATAGTCTTACTGCCGCACATCTTGGTTTTAAAGTTGATTGCGATGAAGGCAAGATCATGGGATTGGCTGCTTATGGTGATGGTTCTTTAGTAAAAAAATTTAATAAAATTATAAAAATTAATAAAGAAGGAGAGTACAAAATAAAAAGCGAATGGCTTGATTTTATAGATGAAACATTTTCCAAGGATTTTATAAAGGAAATAGGTATTTTAAAACGGAAAAAAAATGAAAAAATTGAAAAAAAACATGAAAATTTAGCCTTTGCTACTCAAAAAATTTTAGAATTTGCCGTATTAAAACTAATAAGATTAGCCCAGAAAATCACCGGTAGTAAATATTTATGTTTTGGGGGAGGTGTAACGTTAAATAGCGTTGTAAATGGAAAAATTGCGAAATCTGGTTTATTCAAAGATATTTATATATATCCTGCCCCTGGAGACAACGGAACATCTGTGGGAGCGGCCCTTTATTCTTATTACTGTATAGGGAAAAAGAAGAAAACATTTTATGAAGAGAATCAATCGCCTTATTTAGGATATTTGGAATCTAAAGAAGAAATTATTAAAAATTTTAAAAAATATAAGTTAGTTTATACAAAACCTGAGAATTTAGAGAAAGAGGCTGCCATCCTATTATCTAAAAACAAAATTATTGGCTGGTTTTCTGGGAGAACCGAGTTTGGGCCACGAGCGCTAGGAAACAGAAGTATATTAGCAGATCCTAGAGATAGTTCAAACAAAGATAGAGTTAACCTTAAGATAAAATTTAGAGAACCATTCCGACCATTTGCTCCAGTTGTAATAGAAGAATTTGCAGAACAATATTTTAATATGCTGGGTTTTAAATCTCCCTATATGTCGTTGACATTTAAGGTAAAAAAAGATAAAAAAGATATTATTCCAGCGGTTACCCATATAGATAACACTGCTCGTGTACAAACTATTAACAAGAAGCAGAATAGAAAATTTTGGAACCTGATAAACGAATTTTATAAAATTACAGGAATCCCGGTTTTACTCAACACCTCTTTTAACAAGACGGGCGATCCTATGGTTAATACTTCTATTGAAGCCATAGAAACTTTTATGGAATGTGGGTTAGACGCACTTGTTTTAGAAGATTATTTGGTTCAAAAAAATAATCAAATTATTATTAATGACAAAGGTATTAAAATTTTTATCAATAATAAATAAAAATAATAAAGAATGAAAAAAGTATATATAGAATCAAATGGATGCTCTGTAGTAAGACATGATACTCAAAGATATTCGAAATATTTCAGAGTCAATGGATGGCAAGAAATTGATTCTCCGCAAAAAGCAGATTTAGTTTTATTTACAACCTGTGCCGTTGTTCAAAGCACAGAAGATTTTTCAATTGCAGCTATTAAAAGATTAAAAAAAGAAATTAAAAAAGGGGCCAAGTTGATTATCGGTGGCTGTTTACCAAAAATAAATCCCGAAAGATTATTTAATGAATTTAAGGGAGTATTTTTTACTAATAACGAAGAAGACATTTTAGATGATTTAATTAAAGCCAAAATTAGAATCGCAGATATATTTTGGGATGGAGACATTGTCAGAGAACACTCTCTCGGAGACCCGGAATTGACTTATTCTCAACAACAGATAGAAGAGCTTAAACTGGCAGAAGCCCTTGCTAAGAAGCTAAAGAATGATAGATATCTTGAGATATATAACTATATGACCAAAGGAAGATTTATGTGGAAAGAAAAAGATCTTTTTGAGGTTAAAGTGGCCGATGGATGCAATTATAGATGTAGATATTGCGCAACAAAAAATGCCAAAGAAGATCTTAAGAGTAGAGATTCTAAAAAAATTATAAAAGAATTTGAGTTGGGTGTTAAGGGTGGTTACCCTAAGATTGTACTTATGGGTGACGAGGTTGGCGAATACGGAAGAGATAGGGGTATTTCTTTGATTGATTTAAT
>JBBIQZ010000068.1:0-2921 GCA_037442065.1 bacterium
AAAATACCGGCGGGTTGATTATGGAGGATCGCCTCTTTATTCCAGCTCCCCATAAAGCCGGGCAGAAGAATAACCGGTGTTTTTGGCTGCTCCAGTTGCGAGATGGCTAAATTCAGCCGCCAAACGTCGTCGTTCCCAAGACCAGAATAGAAAAGATATAGTTTATTATCTTTTTCGACGATTGATGGAGCTATAAGATGTTTTTGGTCATAGGTTTTACTTGGTTGTAAAATATAATTCGCTTGCGACCACTCCATATTACAAGATAAAGGACTGCTAGACTCGGCTATTTTTATTCCTGATCCATCATACATATGAAATAGGAGATAATATTTATTATTTTTCTTAAAAAGGAATGAACCGTCCACATTACTGAAGATAGGTTTATCACTACATTTTTGCCAACTTATTCCATCAGTAGAAATTGCTAAACTTACGCTAAAACCCGTTGATGATCCCCACGCGCCGTAAAATAGATAATATACCCCGTTTTCATAATGTGGAAATCCAGAAAAGACTCCTTTATCTTCCCAATTAAAATTAGAATCAAGAATTAGATTAAGACTGTTACTACAATTAAAATCATTATCACAATTAGTTGAATATATCCTAAAATGATCAAAATCCTCCTTAGTTATAAAAAGAATTATTTGACTGGAATTTAATTTTAGTATTCTTGGGGCAAAAAGATTTCTATTTGACTTAAGTATCTCTTTTTCTATTATCCAATTTTTAATATCTGTAGATTTTCCAAAAGTTATATTATAAATATTATTGGTGACAGATGAGAAAAGCCCTTTGAATATATCTTCATCTTCAAAAATATTACTTTGTAACATTGAGGTATAATTTTGAAGTAAAGTTACATCTAATGGATTTTTGTCACTTTTTACAAAGGTATCAAACGCTAAAACTTTATTTATTGTTGCAAAATAAAAAATGGATAATATTATTAAAAAAATTAATTTAACTTTCATATATCAGATTAAAAATTAAATAAAATTTTTTATCAACGGACTATATGCTACAAAACCATTGATTTGTAGCCTCATGACAGCTTTTTAATTATGAAATGCCACATTTGTCATCAAGATATTAAGCAAAGATTTAAAGAGATCAAAGGAGTCAATATTTTTAATTGTGAAAGATGTAAATTAGCTATGATTGATAACAAACACGTTAATGGTTTAAAAAATGTTTATAATTTAGAAGCCTATAGAGATCAAGAGAATAGATATAAAACACGATTTTTGAAATTATCAAATCATGTCTTAAGATTCGTAGACGCTGGGATGGTATTAGATATTGGTAGTGGATTTGGTCTATTTGCCTCTATTCTTGCCAGTAGAGGAAATTTTAACATTGATGTAGTTGAACCAGGACCGAGACCATATTATTTAAGACAGAATAAGATTAAATGCTTTAAATCTAATTTTGAAAGTTTTATTCCCAAAAGTAGAACTAAATACTCCGTTGTCTTACTTATGGATGTATTAGAACATTTTAGAAACCCCTTTTTCAGTTTAAAAAAAATAAAATCTCTTCTAGAAAAAGATGGCTTATTAGTTTTACAGACACCTAATGTTAGTAGTATTATGGCTAGAATTTGCAAAAATTGGTCCTGGTGGATGGTAGAAGATCATAAATACTTATTTTCACCAAAATCAATTAAACTTTTATTATTAGAAACTGGTTACGAAATTATATTTTTAAAAACCTATGAAGATTTTATTGATTTCAAAAAAAATTTAGATGGTAATTTTGAATCGATAAAATTTAGTTTACTGAGGAAATTTACTAAATTATTATTTTTTAGTGTTTTTATCCCTAGTTATTTTTTATTTAGAAGTTTAATTTGGCGTTTTGGATACGGAGGTTTAATATTTTTAATAGCGAAAAAGCGATATAATACTTTCAATGAAAACTAATCTTTCGGTTTTGATGATTACGAAAAATGCGGAAGAGCTACTGGAAAAAAGTCTCCAGTCGGTGCAAGGGTTGGCTAATGAGATTATTGTCGTTGACGATTACTCCCACGATAAAACAGTTAAGATTGCAAAAAAATATGGGGCTAAAGTTTATTTACACCATGAACCGGATTTTGGTAAGCAAAAAAGGTTTGCGGTTGAAAAAGCCTCATCGGATTGGATTTTGGTCATTGACGCCGATGAACAACTGTCTGAAGGTTTGAAAAAGGAGATTGCAAAGCTCCATAACACTCCAGAGGTGTTAAAAGATGGATATTATATTCCATTTCAGAATCATTTTTTGGGTCACCCGTTACATTACGGTGGAGAAAATTACAAAAAATTATTGTTATTTAAACGTAATAAAGCAATAATTAAACCAGCTTTAGTCCACGAACATTTTGAGTTAAAAAAAGGAAAAGTCGGTTACTTAAAAAATAAAATCTACCATTATTCCTACCGCTCACTTTGGCAGATGTATAAGAAATTCAGCGATTATGCCCTCCGCGAAGCCAAACAAAAAGCCCAAAAAGGAGAAAAAAGCAGTCTGAAAAAGATTTTTTTGTATCCGCTCCACCTGTTTTGGGCGAGGTTTGTGGAAGATAAAGGGTATAAAGACGGACTGTTTCGTCTTCCTTTGGATTTAGGGTTTGCCTATATGGAGTTTTTGACTTATTTTCTATTATTGTTTAAGACTCGACAACGGAATTTTTCCAATAGTAAGAAAGCTCAAGACCGTATTTCTTCAGCAAATTTAGTAGATTCTGTCACTCGTGATACTTCTCTCCTGCGAGGCTCTGCTAAAATACCGCAATCCGCTTCTCGGAGAGTCACCTCACTCGTGACACCTACTAAATTTAGTGAAAAAATTACTTTTGTTTCATCTGATAGAGAAATCTTATGAAAATTGGTTTTATTTTTGTTTTATATAAAACGCCGAAATCCGAGGTTGTC
>JBBIQZ010000069.1:0-2895 GCA_037442065.1 bacterium
ATTTCCTTTTCAAGGCTTTTGGCAAGACCCAGAAAAAATTCTTCCATTTCTTTTCTGCTCAAGGGTTTAATCATCCTAGGAAAATCTTCACTCTTTAAATCTTTAACCTTGACAAATTGACTAATCAAATTCTTTGGCTCAAGTGGCCAATCAAACTTGGCCTGGCTATCACGCCGGATTCTAGCCAAATCATTCCACTCTGTTTCTTTAAAAATAAAATAAACATCCACAAAATCTCGGGCGCTAGTCCTCATAGCAATGGTATGGATTTTATTAACGGTAATATCATAAACACTGCTTATTTCAAGATTTCCAAATTTTTTTCCTTTTTCAATTTTAGGAAAGGGGTAATAGTTGAAATCAACCTTTAAATATTTAAGAGGAGTATAATAAAGTTTATAAGAAAAAAGTCCTAAATAGTGCTCTTTGGTAATTTTTTTTATTCCAAGTGTTGGCGCGATTTCCTGAAGAAAGGCCTCAATCGCTTCCGGTTTCACCTCTTTCTCAGAAAAAAGATCAAGGTCCTCTGACAAACGGTGGCGCAGATAGAATTCAGAGAGAGCTGTTCCGCCGGTGAGATAAAACCTGCTAGTTATCTGTTTATTTTTTTCCGCCAGTTCCAGAAATTTAAGTTGTTTGGGAGTGAGTATAGTTTTCCCCATAAAAGATACTCCATTGCTCGGCGAACATAGGGATCGATTTCGTCTTTAATCTTAGGCCAAAATCTTTTAAGTTCTTTTTTACTAATCTTCTCTCTTTCTTCCAGACCATAGTTAAGAAGATGAACTAGTCTCCATAAGCGGAAGGCCTTGGGGTTTTCTTTTTTGAATTTCTTGGTATCTACACTCCAATGCCAAAGCATAGTGGTTTAATTTTAACAAAAGAGGAGTAAGAAGTAAATTACTCTCCTTGGCCTGAGCCAGTTTACGGTGAGCCTGCCGAACCCGCCAAAGGCAAAAACCTAAAAGTCGAGAGCATGAGGTTGAAGGTTTGTTTACTTTCATCGGAAAGATTTTCAATTCCCTTTTGTAGGACGACTTCGTACATGTTTTTCCCTTTAGGAATAAAAACTGAAATTGTCTCAGTCATGGCAGGTAGGCCCACTACTCTCTCAACCTCGGTATTTGCTACTCTATCCTTCTCTCTAGAGATTCTAGCCACCACCGCTGGTTGATCCGAATACTGAGATAACAGTTTGTCCACCCACTTTGTAGATGAGAGCTCATCGGGGTTACTATTTACTTTAATCCAAATCCAATATTCTCTGCCTGAAAGTGCCTCGCTTTCGGCAAAATCTACTCTAATTCCTGCCTCTGGTCCTTCTTTAACTTCAAACTCTTGCCATTCCTTTGGATATTTAATCGAATATCCATATTTTGTATTCATATAAGTTTTCCAGTTGGCGGTTGGATCGCCCACCTTCGCTGGAAGCTTCGGAAGGAGAGGCAGGTGGTTGAATTTGAACTTCTTGCTCGCTGACTGGTAATTCAGGTTTTTCTTCCATATTTCTTATTTTATTCGGCTTGATTTTAATGAATAAAATATAATTCCTATGTTGGTAGGTAATTGTGCCGCTGCCGAATTGGCTTTATGAGAAGCTGGTTTAATGATATGAATAATTCCATTTTGGGCATAGACGAAGTGAGTGCCCACTTCCCCAGAATAATTAGAGGGAGGACCACCGGTAACAGTTAGTTCTAAATAAGTTTGGGTTCCAATTTGGTGTTCTATGGCGTTTGTAATTTTCCCTGCGACAAACTGGTACGGCTTCTCTGCCCAGAACTCCCCTTCTAACAATTTTTGATACCAGTCTCTTCTAGATCCACCCGCGTAATAGTTTTTGAGACCATCTTCTCCTGAAAACACCGAGGTTGAATAATCCCATAATTCTGTAGCGTCCGCGCTCTGAATAGTAAACTCTGAGCCACTAAAACCGAAGGAAAATCCTGGTGGCAAGGATAGCGTGGTTCTTATTCCAAATTCGGGATCAGTAGCAGTGTATTCTTGCCAATTCTTTGGGATCGAGATGGGTTGAGGGGTCGGTGTTAACATTTGGGTAACCTCTGGGGTTAAAACAGGGGTTGGGGTAACGGTTAACTCGGGTGCGGGGGTTGGTTGCGGACCGGGCTGAATTTGTCTTTGCCCAAATTTATAACCAGCAAAAACTAAACCTCCAGCAAAAACTATGCCTAAAATTGAAAATAAGGCAATCTTCAACCATGGTTTTGTTGGCTTTTCTTCAACAGGCGGTATCTCTGCTACCACCTCTGCGCTCTCGGCTGGCTTTGGAGTAATCTGCGGCTCTGGTGTTTTTTCTGGCATTAATTAAATCCTACTCCTCAAAAATTTCCTTTTCAAGGCTTTTGGCAAGATTTAGAAAAAATTCTTCCATTTCTTTTCTATCAAAGGATTTAAGCATGTTTGGAAATTCCTCATCTTTTAAGTCTTTAACCCTTAAGAATTGGCTGGCAAGCATTCCTGGCTCAAAAGATAAATCGAATTTAGTCCTAATATCTTTGAGAATCTTTCCAAGCCGGTATCCTTTTTCTTTAAGAATAAAATAAAAATCAACATAGTCCCGTGGTCTAGGTTTACTACAAATAGTCTGAAGCTTATCTACAGCAATATCATATATACTAGCAACTCTTAATTTTCCAAAAAACGTCCATTTCTCAACTGGAGGAAAAGGATAGTAGGTAAAATCAACCTTTAGCGTCTCCCCCTTGGCAAACTTAAGAAGACAAATCTGCACACCAAAAGATTCCTCCACTACAAAACTCCTAATCCCAAGTTTTGGAGAAATCCGCTTTAAGAAGGCAAGGATGCTTTTTTCACTAATCTCTTTTTCGCTAAAAAAATCTAGGTCCTCGGAAAGCCGATGGTGAAGATAAAACT
>JBBIQZ010000070.1:0-2549 GCA_037442065.1 bacterium
AGTGCTCTTAACTATCTTAATAAGAAAATCGCAATATTTCTTAAAATCGGAAATTCGTCTTTTTATTAGTTCAACGCTTGGAGCTGTTATAAGAGAAAAATTAGCTTGATTATTCGCTTGACTATTAGAAACTGTTGGAGCGGGAGATGAATTAGAGGTTCCCCTCTTGCCAGAGTCACCATAAATTGCTTGAGCCTCAGTACCAAACATCTGTACAACCATTGTTGTTGTATAGCCTTGATATTCGCCGGTAACTACTCCTACTCCCAACTCCTTAAAATTAGAGGATAAAATATTTTCGCGATGTCCTCCGGAATTCATCCAAGCAGCCATAATATCTTCGGCAGAAGTAAAATTCATTGCCAAATTTTCGCCAGCATAAACATAGTTATAACCTTCGGCTAAAATAAAAGTCCAGGGAGTTTTACCGTCGGGGCTCGTATGGGAAAAATAATCCTTATCTATCATATCTTGAGCCTTTGCTCTGGCGGCAGAGGCTAATTTATAATTCCAAGAAAACGAAGCTGCATTATTACTTGCTCTTTCGTTATTAGTTAAATTAAATATATTTGTTTCAGTTATAGAAGAGGCCGAAACCGGAAGCGGAAAAAAAGTTAGAGTATAGAAAACTGCTAAAGATAAAATAAATCCTTTTTTTAAAACTAGAAAGTTTTTAAGATTTTTTGTTTTATCCATTTTATCTCTCTTTGCTTTTTCAAAAGAAAAAGCAGAAAATTATAGCACAAGAATGCTTGAAGCACAAGGGCTTACAAAAGATGAACAATTGCTCTTCTTCTTAAATCTTTAAGGTGGGAATCTTTTAAAGATTTTAGTTGTTTTTTGTTCCTGTCTATTTTTCTTATAATAAGAGAGCTGTGCTCGCCGCCTAAAACATAAGGCAAAATAACATAATCGGCGCCAGCGTGATATAAGTCAAAAGCTTCTTTTGTTTCATCGGTGGCTACTATAACCGTCATTTTAGAGTTTAGTTTTTTCGCCCTGTGGATTAAGGAAAGATTGTCTCTTAAATTAGGTATTGTAGATATAACCATAGAAGCTTTATCAAGCTCTATTTTTTCAATAACATCCAAGTCGTCTATGTCGCCATAAATACAAGGAATCTTTCTATTAGAAAGATTGCAAATTACATCCGGATCAAAATCAACGACTAGAAATTTCTTTTTTAAAGATTTTAAAGTCTCGGTTATTTGGCTTCCCATAACATGGCAACCCACTAAAACAATGTGCTTCCCCAATTTGATTTCCGTAGAAACAAACTCTTCTGAAACATCTTTTCTTTCTAGTATGGAAAGAGACTTTTTAAAAAAGCAGTAAAGTTGTTCGCCAAAAGTTATAAAATAAGTAGAAACTATAATGGTTAAAACTCCCACAACGGTAACTACGGTAATTACACCTTCGGAAATATGTCCCAAAACAAGACCAGTTCCCAAAATAACCAAAGAAAATTCTGAAATTTGAGCAGTTGAAATTCCTGCTAAAAAAGATGTCCTTTTTCTGTAGCCCAAAAGTCCCAAAATAATCATTACAACCAAAGGTTGGATTAAAAGAACAAAAAGACTAAAGATTACTATTGGAAGAAAGCTTACTCCAAAATCTAAAGATACTTGAGTGCCTAAAGCTACAAAAAACATTATAAGGAAAAAGTCTCTTAAAGATCTAACTCTGCTTACAATTTCAAAGCTGTAAGGCAGATAGGCTAAAGATAATCCAGCTAGAAAAGCCCCAATTTCTATAGAAAGCCCTAAATAATAAGAAGCGATGGAAAACAAAAAACACCAAGCGATAGAAAGAACAAAAAGAAGCTCTTGGTGCTTGGCAATAAATCTAAAAACTTGAGGCAAAATATAAAAAGAAATCAAAAAGGCAGCTATTATTAATGCGAAAGCTTTAATAAAAATTGTAAAGAATGGGAAAAACTCAATTGCACCTTGTTTCTTTAAAGCATCCAAGAAAACCAAGGCTAAAATAGCAAACATATCTTGGATAACCAAAAAACCAATAGTGATTTTTCCGTAAAGCGAATTTAAGTCATGCTTCTCAGACAATAATTTAATTACAATAACCGTTGAAGAAAAAGACAAGGCCAAGGCTATATACAAAGAGCTAATGATTGAAAAATTAAACGCTTGAGAGATTAGAAAGCCCAAAAATATACTTGAGAAAAAATGCCCTAAAGCAACAATCAAAGAAGCTTTTCCGATGTTTTTGAGTTTCCTTATATCGAGTTCTAAACCAACAAGAAAAAGCAAAAAAGTAATTCCGATTGTTGAAAAGGTTGTAATTAACTCCTTAGATAAAGTAGCCTTAAAGAACAAGGGGCCTAGCACAAAACCGGTAATTATATAAGCTAAAATTAAAGGTTGCTTTATAAACCTAAAAGCTAAGCCGAACAAAGAAACAACGATTAAAATAATTCCTAGTTCCAAAAAATAAACTTCCATAAATCCTTAAATTAGCTTTATATATTATATCAGAAAATAGCTTTTATGTCAAACGGGTTCTTGGCTTGTTTTTTAGGTTTAGAAATA
>JBBIQZ010000071.1:0-2519 GCA_037442065.1 bacterium
GGCACAAGATGTTTTAAATCTTAACGATACTTATTTTAAATCTCGAGCCGAAGGTTTAGGAGATGAGGCTAAAAGAAGAATTATGTTGGGAACCTATACTTTATCTTCTGGATATTATGATGCTTACTATAAAAAAGCCATGGAAGTTAGGGCTTTAATCAGAAAAGATTTTGATGAAGCTTTCAAACAAGTTGATTTGATAATTACTCCTACTTCGCCAACAACTGCTTTTAAATTAGGAGAAAAGGAGCAGGATCCAATTCAAATGTATTTGGCGGATATTTTTACTGCCGGTGCCAATTTAGCCGGCATTCCGGGAATTTCTGTTCCCTGCGGTTTTTCCAAAGAAGGCTTGCCAATCGGCATGCAAATTCTAGCAAAACAAAATGGAGAAAGTTTAATTCTTTCTTTATCGCAAGCTTTTGAGAGTAAAACAGCAGAAGAATCCTGGAGAAAAGCAAGCTTAAAAGTTTAATTACTATGGGGCGACAAGAAAAATTAAAACAACAAAGAAAAGAAGAAGCCTTTATTAAAAAGGAAAGGAAAAGAAGGATTAAGGGCCGAGTTTTATTTTATTCGGTTTTAACTATCTCAGCCTTTTCTTTAGCGCTTTTTTCTTATTTTGTTTATCAAAAAGTAACTTTTAAACCAAAAACTTATAAAACCGGCGATCATCAATATTCTAAATATCCGGATATGCAAATTTCTCAAAGTAAAAAATATTTTGCCACTTTAGACACAAATTATGGGAAGATAAAAATAGAGCTGGATGCGAAAAATACTCCTAAAACCGTCAACAATTTTATAGCTTTAGCCAGAGATGGTTTTTATAATGGTTTAACTTTTCATCGGGTTGTAAAAGATTTTATGATTCAAGGCGGCGATCCAAAAGGCGACGGCACCGGTAACCCTGGTTATCAATTTGACAATGAAAAAATCACCGGCGAATATAAAAGGGGAACGGTAGCTATGGCAAATTCCGGTAAAGACACCAACGGCTCGCAGTTTTTTATAATGCAAAAAGACAAGCCAGAGCTTCCGAAGAATTATGTAATTTTTGGAGAGGTTACCGAAGGAATGGAAGTTGTAGACAAAATTGCCGATACCGAAGTATTGCCTAGTCCAAGCGGCGAGCAGTCGATTCCCAAAGAAAAACAAGAAATAAAATCAGTAACTATTGAGGAGAAGTGATGAGTGAATTTGTTGGGCCATTTTTTATAGTCATTTTAATTTTTGGTTTAGGGCTTTTATTATTGATTGGCGTAAGAACCAGAAAGAGACCGAAAAGCGTAAATTCTCAATTTACAGAAGGCGAATATCAAAAAATAAAAGATGCTTTAAACTCTAAGGATCTTGCCAAAGTAAGAGGAGCAGTTTTAACGGCTGATAAATTAGTTGATTATTTATTAAAAGCAAAAGGATTCTCTGGAGACACTTTGGCCTTAAAAGTAAAAAGCGCCCGCAAAGAACTGGGGGATACCTATGAGAAGTTTTGGGATGCTCATAGAACGAGAAACAGATTAGTTCATGAAATAGAAAACGAAGTAAGATTTAATGAGGCCAAAGAAGCTTTAAAGAAATACAAAGAAGTAATTGAAAAATTAAAGGTTTAAAATGGAATTAGAAACAATTATCGGATTAGAAATCCACACCCAATTAAATACCAAATCAAAAATGTTTTGCCGCTGTAATAATTATGCGGTAAATGCTCTACCGAATACCACCGTTTGCGAGGTTTGTATGGGATTGCCAGGAAGTTTACCAGTAATAAATAAAGAAGCAGTTTTAAGTGCAGTAAAAGTTGGCTTAGCTTTAGGTTGTCAAATTCCCGATTTTACCAAATTTGACCGCAAGCACTATTTTTATCCTGATCTTCCTAAAGGGTATCAGATTTCGCAGTATGATGAACCGATAGCTATAAAGGGTGAGCTAGAAATTGAAGTTTTGGAAAATGAAAATGATCAAACTTATCAAAGAAAAATAGGTATTACAAGGGTGCACATGGAGGAAGATGCCGGAAAGCTCGTTCACCCGGAAAATACGGATTATTCTCTAGTAGATTTAAATAGGGCAGGAACGCCTCTTTTGGAAATCGTTACTGAACCGGATATAAAAAGCCCCAAAGAAGCCAGAATTTTTGCGGAGAATCTTCGTTCAGTTTTGCGTTATCTTGGAGTTTCAGAGGCAAATATGGAACAAGGGAATTTAAGGGTTGATGCTAATATTTCTTTAAAGAAAAAGGACGAAAAAGAATTGGGTGCTAAAGTAGAGATTAAAAATATGAACTCTTTTAAAATGATAGAAAAGGCTCTAACTTACGAAGAAGAACGCCAAAAAGAACAAATTGAATTGAACAATAAAGTTGTTCAAGAAACTAGGGGCTGGGATGATGCAAAGGGTAAAACGATATCTCAAAGAACAAAAGAAGAAGCGCAGGATTATCGTTATTTTCCGGAACCGGATTTGCCTCCTATAAACTTTAAAACCTTAGGTTGGGATATAGAAAAAATAAAAAAAGA
>JBBIQZ010000072.1:0-2451 GCA_037442065.1 bacterium
GAATTTTAGACAAAAAACACAAAAATCTTTCGTCCAAAATTCACTTCAAATTTTCCCGCAAAATCACAAAAATATCAACTATCCGAGTACAAATTGACAATATTTTACTCTATTAATTATACTTTTTTTATGACGGATGATTTGAATATTAGTAAAAATATCACAGAAAATTATACTTTATAAAAATATCTTAGTGTTTGATAAAAGTAAAATAAATTGTGGATAAAAGTCTAATACGTTATGGACGCTTACAATTTATTGACAAATTAGCTTTGACCATCTAATATTATCTTAAGGATTTACTATATTGAATAAATATTTAGAAGACTTCATCAGGAGTCATTTCCAACACCCGGCAAAGCTTTAGACCTTGGAGCTGGCGATTTTCGGGATGTTAAAAGTTTAAAAAAAGGGGGGGATGGAATTGTGAAGGCGTAGATAAAATTATCGGTATAGATTTAGAGGATCTTTATGTATCTTCGAATAAACCATTTGATTTAGTTTATTCTAATTACGTCATCCATAAGATTAAAAATAAATCAATTTTTTTAGAAACAATTTCTGTCAACCTTAAAAGGGGTGGATGGGTTTTTATACATACCTTTGATAAATCAGATCCAACTACCAATTCAGGTTTAACGAGAGAAGAACTAAAAAAACTACTCGCCAGAAAAAAATTTAGGAATATTAAGATAAAAGTTTTTGACTTTTTTGATAATAAACATAACCATTGGCATAAAATATTAGAAGCGGTTGCTCAAAAATAGCAACAGCTCCTTGACAATATACATCTATTCTGGCTATAAAGCTGGAATGGATGAGAAAGGAGGTACGCCTTGAAGTCGGTTGCTCGGAAGAAGCCGATCAAAAAAGCTAAGATCGGCAAAGGCAGCTGCGGCTGTTGTAACTAGGCTGCCACGACAACAGGGGTGGGCGGTCTTTGACCGCCCACCCACAAAAACCTCTGGAGGTATAAACCGGTGGAACACTGTAATGATAAGACAAGCTTCAACCCTCTAAGCGTAGAAACTGATATTGCCATTTACGAAGTAACCTTTGGACAAGTAGAGATAGAAATTACCGGTAGATGCAATATGCTTTGTCAGCATTGCCGTGCAGGAGAGAGCGGTAATGTAGATATGGCCGTTGGAGAGATTATTGAATAGTAAATAGAGAGTGTGGATAAAGTTAGGCTTTAAATTTTCCTAATTCTTATCTTCTCTTCGGTCAGAATGATCAAATTACCCTTTAATTTCCTCGCAAAATTTTTGAGGAGCAATTTGAGAACTTTTAACTTATTTTCAACAGACTCGTCTTGAAGTCTTAATAAGATAATTCCATAAGTATTAAGTTTTTGATAAAAAATATAATCACCGAAATCTTTGTCATTGGTGATGATGATTCGTTCCTCTTTTCTGGCTATTTTTAGAATTTCTAAATCTGACAACCTCCGGTATTCTTCGGACGGATAGATCACATCGTATCTAAGTCTCTTTAAAAACCGCGCTACTTGGATACCCGTACTTTCATCAACGAGAAATTTCATAAAAATTACTTAGCTAGCGGATAGACTTCTTCGTTTTTTAAAACATTTCCGGCATATTCGAGGGCGTTATGAATATCTTTTTTAGTTAAATGGGGGTAATCTCGGAGAATTTCTTCAACAGTTAAACCCTGGGCGACTAATTTAACAATCAAATATACCGGTATACGAGTACCTTTAATGACTGGTTTGCCGAGCATAATTTTGGGATTTATTTCAATACCATTAGCCATTAGTCTTCCCTTCATTAGCATTATAGTTGAATCGGGAATAAATTTCAAGTTCCTGGTCGATCTCTTTTTTAATCTTAGCCTTCTTTTTCGTATCGTTTTTCTTCCATTTTTTGTGCGGTTTGCACAGACCGCAGGTTGTTTTTCGCCTGATCATTACTAGACACTCTCCTTACTCAATTCTAATTATAACGCGGAGTACTGCGATATATCAAATTATTAAATTTGTTATATCTTTTTAGTCGATATATCGCAAGATTGTTAAGCAGGAAGTGGGAGAGAAAAAGATAGAAAGATTTTAAGCACGAAAAGAAGGAATGGGAGAACTTTTATAACTATCAAAGACCTCATGGTTCTTTGGGAGGAAAAACACCCTATGAAAAATTTAGAGAAAAAGTTAATATATCAGTGTTTATCACGCCCTACAAGTTCAGTAGACAGCATCATAAGCATTTACAATCGATTAGTTTTGTAAGTAATAAAAAAGCTGCTATAAAAGAATTGTTTCGTATTTTAAAAAAGGAAGGTCATGGGCCAAGGTTATTTGAACGCAATATTTTCCAAGATAAATAATTACCTGGCTTCACCAGGCGAATTGCGCAGTCTTGAAAAGCAATATAAGGTCAAATGGAGTGCGGATTTGCCTAAATTAAATGTTTTTTCCAAAGAATCAATGGA
>JBBIQZ010000073.1:0-2301 GCA_037442065.1 bacterium
CTTTTTAAAGCTTTAGGTTCCATGTAGCGTCAATAAAAACCCATTTGTTTAAGCTTAGAGGTTTAACTTCTAGAAAAAAGTGAGAACTTTCATCTTCATGAAGAACTCGTAGAATTTCGGCTGGCAGATTCAAATCTTTCCATTTCGATAAACCAACTCTCGACTTTACCTTATATCCTAATTTCTTTAATTTTAACCCAAGTTTTTTATTCTTACCTTCACAATCATTACATTTATCGCTCTTATCCAAAGGAATATGATAAGGGATGTTCCTAATTCTATAAAATGCCTTAATTGCTTTTTTGATATTTTCCTGTTCCACTTCTTCTCCCTTTGCCAAGGTTCCAAACCTTGGCAAAATTGGCCTTAAAATAAAAAAACCAATGCTTGAAGCATTGGGACCCCGAGTTAATCAAGGGGCGGTTCCACCCAATTTCCCGTTTTTGCGCAAGGCTTCGACGGACAACTCTCTTGCTTGATTTCGGCCAAGCTTCCGAAGCTTAGGAGGTGGTGAATCTCCCTCAAACGCTTTATTAAACTACTTTTATTTTAACTTATCAACTCATAAAGTCAATATAACCATCTTTTTAAAAGGTAGTTTTTATTTATCCAACATTTCGATATGGCATTTCATTGTTTCATTCTTTTCAAAATCCCAGAGGTGCAAACTGTTTCCTTCGCAAAAATCCCAGTTTTTACAATCTTTACACTTGCCTTGTTTTTTCCAGCTTGCATCCCTAAAAGTTTTAAATCTTTCATTCCATATTTTAGAGAATCGCTCGTCTCTTATACTGCCTTGGATCAGATTTCTGGACAAAATAGGACAAGCGCTTACTGATCCATCGTATAAAATACTTCCAATATTTATTCCGGCCGCACAATAGTAAAACATATCCCTTACCTCACCTTCGTACCTTGCCCCAAGGAAACCTTCGTCGCAAAAACTTACTAAAATTTTTCCTTCTTTTCTTTTTTTAACGATGAAATTGAATAAATCTTTAAGCTCTCCAGAATCCAGAGATAATTCTTTTATATCTTTTGCCCTACCCACAGGCGCTATAATAAAAAGTCTCCAAGCTTTAACGCCTAAATCTAAACAAAGATTGTAAATCTTTTCTAATTCATTAATATTTCGCTTGTTTATACAAGTTATTATTTCTGTCATAAAAGGTAGACTATCTTTTGTTAAATTTTTTACATTGGCGATCACCTTATCAAAAATATCTTTATTTCTTAACCAATTATGATTATCTTTTAAGCCATCAAGGCTTATGGCAATACTACAAAGTCCTGTTTTCTTTATTTTTTTGATGTTTTCTTTATTTAAAAGTTCGCCGTTTGTAACCATGCCCCACTCAAAACCAAGTTTTCTAGCGTAATTCGTAACTTCAAAAAGGTCTTTTCTTACTAGTGGTTCCCCGCCGCTAGCAGTTAAAAGAATTTCTTTGGCATTAAAATCTTCTGATATTTCCTTTAGCGCTTTTTTTATCTCTTTAGTAGTTAGAATATTTTTTTGATCATTTGAACTATTACAGTCACTTCCGCAATGAAGACACCTTAAGTTGCAACTTAGGCTTGTTTCCCAAAAAAGCACTTTAAGGGGATGCTTTCTTTTTTGCTCTTCTTTGTATTTTTGCCAAAGATAGAGCTGCCCGTTTTTATAAAATCTTTAATAGCCAAAGCGGTTGGAAATAGTTCTAACTATTATATAAACTAAAATTGCTATCAGCCATACAATACCCAGAATAATTAAAAATAGCTTTTTAGAAATTTTTTTCAAAAGCAACAGTATCCCTAAAATCAAAGAAACTAAAATCGCCAAACTCGAAAGAAATAAAGAGGCTAACTTTGAATATACTATTACAGGTGATGATTCGATACCATACATAGGACGCACACCATAGTCGGGCGTTGCCGTAATTGCCGATACTTTTGACAATTTAAAAAAGACAAGACTGATAATAAATTGAAATAAATGTTTTTTTAAAAAAGATAATACTCTTTTCATGCGGTTATTATACTATCTCTATCTAAGTTATCAATATTCCAGATTTTTTAATTTTAAATTAGAATCTATTTTTACTTTTTCTATCTGAGTAAATTCCTTTGCCTTTGCTTTAAAATGGGCTGCGCTGGCAATCATGGCAGCATTATCGGTACATAAAATCTTAGGTGGCGCAAAAAATCGGTAACCAATTTTTTGCGCCTCTTTTTTTAACCTATTTCTTAATGCTTCGTTAGCCGAAACTCCCCCGGAAATTAAAACGGATTTTGCTTTTGTCCTTTGAGCCGCCCAAATGG
>JBBIQZ010000074.1:0-2156 GCA_037442065.1 bacterium
ATTTTTAATTAAATTTACTAGTCAAAATTACCATATTTTTGGCATTTTGGACAGAAGCAACTGCTTCTACCGCTAATTTTTATTCGTTTGATTTTTGTACCGCAGCGAGAACATTTTTCGCCTTCCCTTTGATAAACCTTTCTCTCATCATCAAAGTCGCCTTTTTCGCCTTCAATATTCCGGTAATCAGAAAAGCTTTCTCCGCCCAATTCAATCCCTTTTTTTAAAACTCTTTTTATTGCTTCATAAAGTTTTTTAAGCTCATCTTCCGAAAGTTTTGATACATCTTGAAACGGATGAATTTTTGCCCACCATAAGGCCTCGTCAGAATAAATATTGCCAATGCCGGCGATTATTTCCTGATTCATTAAAATTTGCTTAATTTTCCCTTTTTTGTTTTTTAAAGCTTGTTTAAACTTTTCAAAAGTAAATTTTGGGTCCAAAGGTTCTGGCCCCAACTTTTTAAATTCGCTTGAATTTAGCAACTCTTCTGTTTTCCACAGTTCAACCTTGGCGAATTTTCTTAAGTCAGAAAGCGCAAGCATCAGGTTGCCGCTTAGCCAAAATATCAGGTGAATATAGCGGTTTACCGGATCTTTTAGGGAATTGTTGCTAAGCGGCTCCCAATTTCCAGTTTTCAATTTCCAATTTCCAATTAATAGATGCCCTGTTAGTTTCTGGTGCACCAGCAACGAATATCCTCCAGATAGGTCAAATATAATATTTTTTGCCCTTCGCCAAACTTTCTGAATTTTTTTACCTTTAATTTCTTTCTCAAACTCTTTAAAACTTTTTGGTTTTTTAACTATTTTTGGCGCGTCGGTCCAAACATCAACAAAGGTCCTTTTGAGGACCTTCTGTCTTAATCCACGGATAGTAGTTTCTACTTCTGGTAATTCAGGCATTTAAAAATTAAAAATAAAGATGATAGATATTTAACGGGGTTTGGTCTTTGGTCTAAAATTGTTTGGTCTTTGATTTTCTTTTGCTTTAATCTGTTGGCGCAGTCTTTCGCACTCTTGCATTAACCTCTCTAATTCTATAGTTCTATTTTTAATCTTTTGCTCTAAGGCTATTATAGTTTCTTCCAGGGAATGGGTTCTTGCTTTTACTTTTATATCTACTGCGCTTTCCACTGATTTTAACTTTGAATGAGTTTCTTGAATTTCTTCTGCAATTTGATTAAAAACTCTTATTAAATCTTCAAATTCATCTTTGGTTTCTAAATAAACTCTGCTTGCCAAATCTCCTCTGCTTAAATCTTGCGCTCTTTGAAGTAATTTTTTAACAGGAAAAGCAATCCTCTGGCCTACGGTAAAACCAAAAAGAAAAAGATACAGGACAAGAAGCAAAAGAATTATATAAAAACTCAATTCAAACTTCACCTGTGTATAGGCGATAAAAATGACAATAATAAATAGTCCGGATAAAATTATAGGTAAAGCTATTTTGAATGAAAGTTTAGCCATAGTAGTTTAAGTAATACCCAGTGACGATAAACGGTCTATCAACGAATTGAACTCTAATTTTTTAAAAAGTTCTTCTACTTCTTTTTGGTCAAATTTTCCAAACTTGCAGTCTTCTAAATTAAAGTCAATATCTACATCTTTCTTTACTTCAACCAATTCCCGGGACAAAAAGGCAAGTTCCTTATTGTTTTTTAAAGCTTCTTTTATTTTGGGCTTTAATACAGCAGTATCTGTTGAAAGCTCCTGATAAAGATTTTCCAAGCTGCCGTATTTTTGTATTATCTCCGCTGCTGTTTTTCTGCCAATTCCCGGAACTCCAGGTACATTGTCTGAGGGGTCGCCAGTCAAAGCTTTAAAATCATTCATTTGCTCGGACTCCACTGAAAATCGCTCTTTTACCTTATTTTTATCATATATAACTGTGTCTTTTATTCCCCTACCTAAAGTATAAACTTTTATTTTGTCTGAAACAAGTTGTAAGTTATCTAAATCGCCGCTTAAAATATAAACCTCTAATTTTTCTGTCTTGGTGGCTTTTGCTGCAATTGTTGCAATTAAATCATCTGCCTCAAATCCCTCTTTTTCAAAACTGGGAATTTTAAATGCCTCTAAAACTTCTTTTGTAATAGGTATTTGAAAAACAATTTCCTCTGGAGTCATCGGCCTCTGAGCTTTGTATTGTTCAAA
>JBBIQZ010000075.1:0-2105 GCA_037442065.1 bacterium
AAAATCAGATACGGCTTAGAGGCCGGGGTAGGGCGGGCTTGTATCGGAATTTTAATCAAAGATTGAAATTCCGATACGACAAGACTATACATTTTCATCATATACCCTGTATAAAATCTTGTCAAATCTATACATTTTGAAAACTAATTCTACAAACCCGGACCGAAAAATTTTTCGGTATTCACATTATACTTTATCTCTAAAAATCGAAAGAGATATTTTAGAGAATGCCAAACTTCATTTTCGTCTAAATTACTACCCAAAACGTGGGTCTGCCACCAACGAGGAAACCCGTATTTGACGAATTCCGGGCCTATCTCATCAAAAGAGATAAATCCCAACCACATTGCTCGACCAAAAAATATTTCTGCTACCTTGCAATTTTTTTTAACTATTTCTGATGGCAATCTTTCTTCGATGGCAAGAAAATCCTTATACTTTGGCAGAACGTCTTCTTTAACCCAATGCCTAAAGGGTTTTTGTAGCTCTTCCGCCTCCCGTGTCATTGCCCAATAATCATCCCAAGAAATTTTCTGCCCACCAATAATAAAATCTGGCATTCTATCAACCTCTTTCCTTTTTAAATTTGGATTTTTCTTTAATGTTTCTTTTACCATTAGGTTCGGCGATTTCCCTCGTAAAAACTGATGGGGGAAGTGATTCCAAGCGTCCTTAAAAGCATGAAGAATTTCGTTTAATTTGGTAATATCTCGAACATTATTAAAATAACCAAAAACTTTCTTATGAAATCTATTAACAGCGTCCATCGTTGTATCGCCACTCGCCTGCCAGATCCAGTCTTTGATCATTTTGAGCGTCAACTTACCGTTAAGATTATACTGATCTATTAATTTTTGCAGCCTATCTTCCACCCGTGAGATTATTTCTGCTTCCCCCGGTGTAGTCCGAATTAATCCCCCATTTTTGAGAAAATCTTCATAGAGTTTCTCATAATAATCGCTGCGCAGAAGAACTTCAACCAATAACTTTTGCAAACTTTTATAAACACTTACCGGCATACTACTTATATATTTATAGCGATTGAATCTTGGCTCATAATATTTGTCCAGGAGATTTTCTACTGCACAAACAAAATTACCAAAACGCTCCCGATTCTTTTTGGTCCTTTGTTTATCCTCCTTAGATAACTCTTTGCCAAAATCAGTTTTTAAATCAACCCTAATATCTATAATGAGATAATCTGTAGCGGATACGATCGCCTGTCTAATTTTGCCCGAGGGATGCTGAATATATTTTAAAATAAAGTCGGCCCATTCTTCAAAATATTCCTCTCCAATTGACCAAAAAGGCCATTTAAGAGTATTGATAAAATAGGCCTGGTGATCAATATCTTGGATCTCATCAAATTTTTTAATTTCGTCAAGAAAAATTAAAAAGGTCCTCCTGCCTTCTTCCCGTTTAGGAATAAAAACTTCGTGCCAAAATTCTTCCACTTTCTTTTGAGCCTCTTTTACCTCTTCCGGTGAGCCAGCTTTAATAATCTCTATTAAATTTTTGAGAGGGTTTTCCATTTTCTTTTTTTATAAATACTTTTTCTCAAGCTCCTTATTCATCCCAACTGGTTAACCACAAGAGCAATAGAGTTAATTCTTTAATTTGTCTGTGAATATCTTCTGACATATCATTGCTATTCTGCCAGATAAGATCCAAAAGGTCAAATAAATGCAATAAATAAAAAAAGTTCGAGTCCTATCCCTTGGAATATAAACTTGAATATTAAAAATGATCACGCTCGAACTGCCAAAATGAAGCTAAAATCGTCCTTTTTCGGGGCGATTTCCTCACTGGCTCCAGAATTAAAACAGGAACAAACTTTTGAAATTATCCTACCGAATTTAATCCACAAATCAAAGAAAAGAAATCTGAAAAAGTGAGAAAGGCAGGCAGGCGGCGAAGCCGCCTGCCTGCCTAAAAGCCCGCCTTCGGCGGGCTGGCAGAATCAAATCCGGCGACTCGCGGGCCCCATAGCAATCCCTCGCTTACCCTCGGGATGCTACGGGGTAAACAAAAATTTTTGCTTGCCCCGTAGTCAAATGCGAAGCATTTGTACTTCGGGGCCCGCTCGCCCGAAAAATTTTTCGAAA
>JBBIQZ010000076.1:0-209 GCA_037442065.1 bacterium
ATAAACTTCAAACCCTTTTGAATATATTTAGGAATATCCTCTAGGTCCTTTTTATTATCTTTTGGTAAAATAATAAACGTGAGCCCGGCCCTATGGCCAGCAATGACTTTCTCTTTAACTCCTCCGATCTCTAACACCCTTCCTCGGAGGGTAATCTCTCCCGTCATACCCACATCCCGGCGTGTAGGAATTTTTGTTAAAGCAGAGAC
>JBBIQZ010000076.1:219-2610 GCA_037442065.1 bacterium
TCGCGGTAGCGATGGCCACTCCCGCTGAAGGTCCATCTTTGGGAACAGCTCCTTCAGGGACATGGACATGAACATCGATTTTTTGGTAAAATTTTTCTGCGAGACCAAGATATTTCCATCTACTGCGGACATAACTCATTGCCGCCTGACATGATTCTTTCATCACCTCTCCTAAATGTCCTGTTAAGGTAAGATTTCCCTTTCCCGGCATTAAAGCGACTTCAATAAATAATATATCTCCTCCCGCTTCTGTCCAGGCTAGCCCTGTCGCCATCCCTATTTCATCTTTCTTTTCCGCAATTTGCCCTAAGAATTTTACCGGTCCAAGATATTTTGAAAGTGAATCAGTACTAATATATGTCTTTTCCTTTTTCCCTTCGGCGACTTTCTTCGCCACCTTTCTACAGATTGTCGCTAGTTCCCTCTCAAGATTGCGCACTCCTGCTTCTCGGGTGTATTTGCGGATGATCTCCTTAACTCCTTCGTCACTAATTTTGATCTGCTCCGGTTTTAACCCATGGGCCTCTACTTGTTTTTTCCATAAAAAGTCAGAAGCAATATGAAATTTTTCCTCTTCTGTATATCCCGGAAAGTGGATTATTTCTAGTCTATCTTTAAGAGCAGGAGGAATTGTGTCTAAGACATTACAAGTGGTGATAAACATCACATCCGAAAGATCAAAGGGCACCTCGAGGTAATGGTCAGAAAAACCAAAGTTTTGTTCTGGATCTAAAGCTTCGAGAAGGGCGGCTGACGGGTCGCCGCGGAAATCTGTCCCCACTTTATCAATTTCGTCTAACATAAAGACAGGATTTCGCGTTCCTGCCTGCTTAATTCCTTGAATGATTCGGCCGGGCAAGGCGCCAACATAAGTTCTACGGTGTCCCCTTATCTCTGCTTCATCCCGAATCCCTCCCATAGAAATTTTTACAAATTTTCTTCCCAGGGCCCTGGCAATAGATTTTCCGATGGAAGTCTTCCCCACACCTGGTGGTCCCACAAAACAAAGAATAGTAGGAGAGACCGCTCTTCTTTGAGAAAATGACTTTTTGTCATTCTTTTTGGGGCTAGGAGAAGGCTTAGTTGTTGCCACAATTGAAGAATCTTCTTTACTCATTTCTTCATGTTTAAGTTTCATTACCGCTAAATATTCAACAATTCTTTCCTTTATTTTCTCGAGTCCATAATGATCTTCATTCAAAATTTGTTCGGCGGCTTTGATATCGGTATTATTTGGACTTTTAACACTCCAAGGGAGATCAGTAAGTAAATCAAGGTAAGTCCTGACGTATGAAGCCTCTGGGTTATAGGTAGACATCTGCATAAGTCTTTTTAGTTCTTTTTCTGCCTTCTTTTTTACCTCTTCAGGCATCCCGGCTTTGGCAATTTTTTCTCTTATCTCTTTATATTCTTGATCCTCTCCTGATTCTCCTAATTCCTTTTCAATAGTCTTCATTCTCTCGCGAAGAACTGCCTCCCGAAGATTTTTATCAAATTTCTCCTGGGTTCTAGAGGCGATATTTCTTTCAATCTCTAGTATCTTAATTTCATGAGCGAGAAAACTAGCGACCTTCTTAAGTCTTTCTAAGACATTTGTTTCCTCAAGGAGGCTTTGTCTCTCGCTCGGTTTAATAGAAAGCGCGGAGGCGATTTGATCGGCCAGTTCTTGAGCTGGTAAGCCTGACATAATATTCATAAAGGCAAGAAAATCAACAGATTTCCCTAGGTTAACAGCCCGTTTAAATTCAGACGTTAAATGATTGCAAAGAGCAGTAGTCTCATCTCCATGTTCCAAAGTTTCAGGAAGTTCTCTCCCTTTAGCCAGGATAAATGGTTCCAGGGCCTCGAAAGAGATAATTTGAAAGCGGACCAGCCCTCGCACTAAAACATTAATTTCCCCTTCTTCTCTAAACATTTTAACAATATTGCAGAGTGTTCCGATATGATAAATTTCTTCAGGTTTTGGATCATCAATCCGGGGTTCTTTTTGCATGACCACCCCAAGAAGTCTATTGTGAGAAAAAGAGGCCTCAAGAGCGGCAATAGACCTGGGTCTTCCGAAAGTTAAGAGGATTTCTGTATGAGGAAAGACAATCCCGTCCCTTAAAGGAACAATGGGAATCAACTTCTGACTAGAATCAATTAATATTGGCATAGGACCTTAGCAGTCTAACATAAATAGTGCTAATTGTCAATCTTTAATTTGTAAAGTTTTTTTTGGAAGAAGGTCTTAACCAGTAAAGAAGAGAAGATTCCCAAAATTGCCCCTCCGAAAATATCAAGGGGATAATGGACCAAGGCAAGCACTCTTCCTATTCCGGCAAGGATAGCTCCCAAATAAAAAACTACTCCCCATCTTTTATTATGGAAAAATATCAGAGTGGCTAAGAG